>JAOTSI010000376.1 GCA_029865005.1 Desulfobulbaceae bacterium | reverse complement strand
TGCATATAAGACCACACCATGACAATGATAAAAAGTAGCAATACGCACCAAATAATTAGTCGCCCACCCTTAGGTGTTTGTGCCATGATTGAGGCCCGAATGTCGGTAACAAAATCCACCGGTTCCTCGGGACGTTGACGGAAAGAATTGTTATTCCATTTTTTCACTATAAGCTCCGGCTTATAACTTTTTGTTTTTATATTATTAATTACATTGCTATTCCGCCGCTTTGCAGCATCTCTATCACTCGGTTTTTTGGCCCATCAGCCACAATTGTTTTATTGTCCAACACTATGATTCTGTCTACTAAATCCAGAAGGGAAGCGCGATGGGTTATGATAATCAAGGTTTTACCAGTAAGAATAGACGAAAGACTTTTCTTGATTTTTGCTTCAAAGCGACTATCCATGGAACTGGTTGGTTCATCAAGAACTAAGACCGGAGGATCTAAGACCAAGGCTCTGGCCAAGGCCACAGCTTTACGCTGTCCGCCAGAAAGATTTCGTCCGTATTCACCCACCTCCATATCGTAACCTTTGGGGAATGCCCTTACAAAATCTGCTACCCCGGCCAACCCGGCAGCTCTTAAAACCATGGAATCTTCTAGCTCACTTACTCCCAATAAAATATTGTCCTTTATGCTACCCTGAAAAAGGTTTACATCCTGTTGCACATAACCAATGCAACTACGTAGCTCTGCGGGATCTATCTGTCGAATATCCGTACCGTCCATGGCTACCATTCCGCTACTGGGTTGATAAAGTCCGAGAAGTAATTTACCCAGTGTAGTCTTTCCAGATCCCACTGAACCGAGAATAGCTATTTTTTCACCAGCCTCTATTTTAAAGTTGATACTCCGCAAGGCTTCGATGGATTGGCCCGGATAAGAAAAATCAACATTTTTTAGCTCAATCTCGCCACGAAACCCAGTGCGATGCAAAAAATTTTTACCTGCAGGCCGTTCCGAAGGAAGTTCCATTATTTCATTAAGCTTGATTAAAGATTCTTTTGCCCGATGATAACGCGTTGCTAAATTGACTACCTGGGAGATAGGGGCGATAGCTCTTCGAGATAAAATAACACATGCAATTAAACCACCTTGAGTAAGAAGCCCATCGGCTATCATGTAAACACCTAAAACAATGACGGCAACAATAGTAAAATTTTGTACAAAACTAGAAATATGGCGGACAAGAGACGAGTAAAAGCGTGATTTGGCACTCCATTTGGCAATATAGGCTACAGATTCTTCCCATGATCGCTGAATTTGTCCCTCAGCACCGAGCATCTTAATAGTTTCCATGCCAGCCAAGCCTTCTACAAGGACGGCATTTTTTTGAGATGAAGCACCCACAGTACGCACAACCGCCTTTTTAAGGGGAAGTTGGATGCAAAAGGCAAAAGTAATCAATATGCAAATTGCTCCCACATGGATCCACATCATGTTTCCGGCTATAAACCAAATAGCCCATAAGCCAAGAAAGATAAATGGTAAATCGATGAGTGCGGAGATGGTAAACGAGGTAATGAAATCTCTAATATTTTCAAACTGCTGAAGGTTTTTAGTGAACGCTCCCACTGACTTGGGCTTGGCTTCCATGCGCAGGCTAAAAACCTTTTCAAATAAAGTGGCCGACATCTCTAAACTGGCCTTTTTACCTGCCTCATCGATAAAATAGCCCCGTAATGCTTTCATCATAAGATCAAAGCCATAAATTACTCCTATGCCGATAGCCAACACCCATAAAGTTTCCACCGCATTGTTTGGAATAACTCGATCATAAACGTTGAGGATAAAAAGAGGAGTAGCCAGGCCAAAAACATTTATTAAAAAGGAAGCCACTAGTACATCCCGATATATACGCCATGATCTAAAGATGGTGGACCAAAACCATTTTGATCCATTTGCGTTGTCAGGTGTAAAATCAGATTGAACCTTGCTGCTAAATTTGGGACGAATAAACAGAGTGTATCCGTTGTAGTTTTTTTCTACTATTTCTATGGATACTGAGCCGCTCCCGGTTCCGCTTTCAGGTAGTATTAATTTAAGGGTATTATTATCTTTATTAAACTTTAGAGCAATACATGCACGCTGATTAGAAAGTAGTAGAATTGCAGGCATCTCAAGATCAGTTATGCTTTGTAATTCTCTGTGGACCAGACGAGAAGAAAGACCGGCTCGACTTGCCGCCCTTGGAAATAACTCTATAGTGAGTTGATTATTTACCAGGGGAAGACCGGCCCGCAGTGAGGTACGGGAAATGTTACGACCATGGATTTTAGCGATCTGCACTAAGCAATCAAGCAGTGGGTCGTCATGGCTGTCCGTATCACTGGGCAATACCCATTCTTTTTTTTTGTTTTGTATTTTCTTGGTTGTCATTTCGATATGTGCAGGCGATCTCTGTTTCATTTTCCCGATCTCGGGCTTTTATATTTATCACCAAAATGATACGCTAATAATAGGTTACTTCTAATTTAACCATCTCAATACTCTGATTTTTTCGTTAAGCTATTTTATATTGAGGTTTAAGTATGTTATACGTTGAACGGAATTCCTCTGGAAAAATAATCGGTATTCATAGCTCTCCAACGGCACAGGCCCAGGAACACAAAACAAAATTGGATCAAGAAATGATGGAATTTCTTAATGTCACTGGTGTTTCTAAACATCTCGGTCCAATTTTAAATGAATTTGACCAAAATATTATTCGAGTACTTGATGATCTAATCGACCTGCTAGTTGATAAAAATTTGATTATGTTCACTGAACTACCTATAGAGGCACAGGAAAAAATCAAATGGCGAAAATTAATTCGAAAAAAAATGAGCAGTGTCAACTTCATGGTTGATGATATTCTGTAATTATGAAGAGATCATTAATTTTGCACCCATCTAAAAATCAAGATGTGTGACATTGTATTAATAACCATTTTGTAAACACCAGAATCAACGAATCTGTTGCGTAATTTCTTTTGTTATTATTGCGGTAGATCCTATTTTTGTCAAGTATTCCGAGCTGCTACTGGTTTTCCAACATAAAAACCTTGCACTGCATCTACGGCTAATTCATTCACTGTTGTCCACTGTTTTTCATCCTCAATACCTTCGGCTATCACATCAATATCTAGGCTATGGGCCACACTACACAATGTACTGATAAAAAAACGACTGTCGATGGAACCTTCTTGTAGTTCCCCGGTAAAGGCTCGATCAATTTTGATATAATCGGGACTTAATGATCTTAGGTATCCGAAGTTGTTGAAGCTTTGGCCAAAGTTGTCCAGGCCGATACCATGGCCCTCCCGGCGAACTTCAGAGGCGAATTTTTTTAACAACTGCATGTGTTGTACTGCACCAAACTCCGAGAATTCAAAAAATAATTTAACATTGGTCCCGAAACCAGTAATGGTTTCCATGGCGCTTTGCCAAAAGGAAGCATAGGTAAGGGAAACGGGTGAGATGTTTACCGCTAATCTGGTAATGTTTGGATGATATTGGTTAAATACTCGAACCTCCTCAAGAACAGCTGCATCAAGTTCCGACATTATTTCAAATCGTTCGGCAAGGGGCATAAAAGCCTTGGCACATACGATATTTCCCGGTGTTAGTTCGATACGAATAAAAACTTCGGTATGGTAAAGATGTTTAATATCATTGCGATGAGCAACTGGTTGTCTATAGAGTACGATCTTGTTTCTATCTCTCAATACTTCTTGCAGCACTTCGTTCCACTTTTGCTGCCCCTGCTGCACTTCACCGCCGATGCTGGAAGAAATAGAATGAATTTTCCAAGTATTGGGACCTAATCGCTCCGCTTCTCGTAAGGCAAAATCTGCACTTACCAACAGTTTTTTCATGGTTATGGATTGATCATAGGTAACCGCGCCTATATTGGCAATATTGTCAGAAACTGTGAGTCCTTTGGCTGCTAAACCAGCTAAAGAATCCATTATAGTTTTAGCTACTAAATTACAGTCTTCAGATATACTCGATGGCAGGAAAATTCCAAATTCTCCACCGTTTAATCTAGCAAGGGAACGGTCGGCATAATTTGTAGTGGTAGTGAGCAGTATCTCGGATACGGTTAATAGAAGTTCGTCCCCCATTTTGTATCCCTTGATTTGGTTAATTTTGACCAAATCGTGGATGTGGACGATAAGAAAAGATCCTTGATAAGTATGCTTTTGCACATCAAAACGGGCCGCCACCTGACCATCGAGATAACGTCTATTACCTAAGCCTGTGAGTTCATCGCGGTAGACATAATCGCGTAATTTTTCAGCAACCCGGGAATGTTCGTCAAACATTGCCTTGACCTTATTGGTCATCTGGTTCATGGCTTCAACCATCCGTTTTAATTCCCTGGTCTTGGGTATTTTTTGCTGGATCTCATAACGCCGATTGCAGATGGCTCGGGCCTGTTGCTCTACTCGTCCCAAGGGGCGCAATAAATAATGGAGTCCCAAGGCGCCTCCG
>JAOTSI010000374.1 GCA_029865005.1 Desulfobulbaceae bacterium | reverse complement strand
GGAACTTTGGTTCCAACAGGTAGCCATAAGAAAGAACAAAAACCGGGGACTGGCGAAATAAAAAGCTGGTAAAAGCTGGGGACAGGCGAAAAATACGTGACACCTAAGACCATGTCGTTTATGTTATGGAATCATCAAAAAAACTCAGGATACTATATGCCAAGAATAGCCCGTATGCTGGTCAAGGGCGAGCCAGCAGTATATCATGTCATGACCCGGACTGCCTTAGACGGCTATGTACTTGGGGATGTCGAAAAAGATCACCTTTTTAAATTAATCCAAAAGCTCAGCTCAATATACTTTACCGAGCTCTTAGGTTATTGCATTATGGGAAATCATTTCCACTTGTTAGTTCGAATGAACCAAGAAGAAAATTACTCAGACGAAGAAATTATTCACCGCTTTCAGCTCTATTACGGCGAAGGATTGAAAATAGATCCTACCAAAGGACAACTCCCTGCCCTTCGCGCCAAATGGGAAAATCTTTCCGAATACATCAAAGAAATCAAGCAACAATTCTCTCGCTTTTACAATAAACGCCATAATCGTAGAGGATTTTTCTGGGCTGAACGGTTCAAAAGCATAATTGTTGATAACGGCGAAACTCTGATAAACTGTCTAGCCTATATTGATCTCAATCCGGTACGCGCTGGTTTGGTGGAACGACCTGAAGACTACCGTTGGTGCTCATTAGGCTACCACCTACAAACAAACAACAAAAACGATCTACTTTCCTTGGATTTCGGCCTCCGAGAGTTTGGAATGAAAGGCGCTGCACAACGTCTTGCCCACTATCGAGCCTATGTCCACCATAAGGGCGGAATTGGAACCCTTGATAATAACAAGCCCCTACCAGTTAACCAAAAAGATCGTTTCCGCTACCGTTGTCGATATTTCATCGACGGTGGCGTCATCGGGTCCAAAGAATTCGTCGACCGTATTTATGGACAATTCAAAGACATTTTTTATTCAGCCAATGAAAAAAAACCACAACAAATAAACGGCATGACCAGTATCTATTCTCTAAAGCGACTCATGGAGTAAACTGAAGGACTTGGGGTCGGTTGGGGTCGGGGTCGGGCCACACTAACTAATTGACATAACAACGAGAAAGCGAATTGCATGATGCGTATATAGTTGATATCACAAGGCCAAAAGGTCGTTTTTAGGGCCAAAATGGGCAATATAGAATTAACTGGTAAAGGGCGAGTTTTTCTCTCGCCATCGGGGCAGTGGGAGCCATAGCTCCCGTCTGCCCACAGAACCGTGCATACGGGTCCGTACACGGCATAGCCGTCAGGCTAAGGAGAATATCATATTAACACATATGATTGAATCATGTTGCAGAATAAAAAAGGGCGATCACAAGGATCGCCCCTACGCACGCCCCAGCATTCGGGTAGATAAAATTTAATGATTAACGCACCAACTCTAATCACATTGTCATATCTCAACGGTGATGCACCACAATGGCACACCTTATAACCGCCACCTGTATCATCATAATCTAATTAAATATTTTCTCTCGTCGCCTTTCTTGCTGATCTACGATACGAGACCGAAGCCTCTTTCTTATATGAGCCTCAATTGCAGCTAGTCGGGAGAGATACTGGGTTATGAGATAATAGAAGGGCGATCACAAGGATCGCCCCTACGCAGGCCCGTAGCATTCCGGTATATATAATTACATGATTAACGCCATACTCTAATGGCATTATCGTTGCTCCACCGTGTTGCACCGTAGGAGCGTTTCTTGTGACCGCCACCGGTTTCGTCTTAGTCTAATCTAATATTTTCTCGCTTTCAGGGCTTAGCCTAATGGCTATACGGGTAACCGTTCACCGCCACCACACCTTCTCGCTATCACTTACAAATTAGTATTATATTCAACCAGTTGGTTACGAACCCTGTGACCAGGTACCATAGAAGCTATAGCGACAGGGAAGTGTTTGCACTAATATACAGCACTAGTGATCGGTTATAATTACTTAGTTATTTTTTATTGAAACACGTTGCATACTTGATGAACGCTTACGTGGAAGGATTTCGAGAATCATTTTTTGACTCTTTCGAGCATTCCACGGTAGGCAATTTTATTAACTTTGGAATTTCAGGGGAATCTCTCTGTTTATCCGGGCACCCACAGGGGGGTGCCCCTACTGCTCCGTGCCAGTCACGAGGCATGAGTGTACGAAGAAGATTTTGGATATAAAAATAGATATTTAATAGAGAAAGACTTCAAATTTTCCGTGAGGTAGCTGTTTGGGCATTCCCCTTTGAGTGCCCGGCCTTGACTATTTTATATGCGGCTTCCCTTTAGTCTACGATATTGCCCCCTGTGGGTGCCCTGCAAAACCACGATCCCCCTTGTTAACCGTAAATTTACAATATTTTCCCAACCTCTCCTGCAAACAATGATATTGCTCTCAGGTATTACCTATTAATCACTTGACAGTTATTCAAACGTTCGTTTAATACATACGTATGAAAGAAACTAAAGAACGTATTCTCGACAGTGCTGAAAACCTCTTTGCCGAAAGCGGTTACCAAGCCACCTCCCTGCGAGCCATTACCCAAAAGGCTGAGGTCAATCTGGCGTCTGTCAACTACCACTTCGGTTCTAAGGAAGGATTGGTCGACGAAGTCATTCGACGGCGATTGGTCCCTTTAAACAAGCTTCGTATGCAACAACTTCAAAACGTTTTTGATCACGCTTCCTCGCAAAAAAGCAACCCCAATGCCGAGGACATATTACGCGCCTTTATTGAACCGACCATTACTTTTCTTAGCTCTTCCAATTCATTACGACACTTTACCCTCTTAATAGGCAGATCATTCGCCGAACCCGATGATACGGTGCGTAAAATCTTTTTCTCTTTAATGGAACCTATATTTAACACTATGATGAAAGGACTAAAACTGGCTTTACCAAACATTACCGAAGAGGTATTGTTCTGGCGGCTCCATTTTTCCCTGGGTGCTACCAGTCATACCCTACGTTGTATCGACAATTGCCCCATGACCCAACTTTTCAACGGTAAAGATCCGGCTACCGATGCCGAGTCTCTCATTGGGCTGCTTCTGCCCTTTGTCACCGCTGGCATGGAGGCCCCTCAATGATAATCCATCAAAAACAAACCATTTCTAATAAGTATCTCGGCAAAAAAACTCGGTCCTTTCTCATTTTGATATTTTCCGCCGTAACCCTTTTAGGCTGCGCTTTCCATGAAAAGCGGATGGATACTACAACATCCATACTACCCCAACATTATATTGAAAGTAGTACCTCAGAGGGCGACGCTAGCGGAACAGAATATTGGGCAGCGCTCTTCGCCGACCCAGAACTGCAACGACTCATTACCCAAGCACTAAATAACAATAATGAAATACTGCGGGCTGGTGCCAAAAGCGAACAGCTTGAGCAACTGGAAATCATCAAAAAAGCACCCCTCTTGCCCTTTATCGCCCTTGGTGGCGCTGCTGGGAGTGAACGTCAACTAAACGCAGCAGGAGCCGTGAATGGTGGACATCAAAGCTTCTCGCTCGCCGCTAGCTACGAAATTGATCTTTGGAATAAGCTTGAAAATTCCGCCGACAGCGCATCTTTAATCACGGCGGCATCTAAAGAAGAACTTCAAGGTCTACGGACTTCCATTATAGCCCGAACCACTGAATTCTATTACCTGATCGCGGAACTTCGCAACAGAATTAGCCTCCACAAAACCCGTATTGCCATACTCAATCAATACGTCAAAGGAATTGAGATTCGCTACCGCCAAGGGATTACAACTCCCGCCGAGTTGTATCAGGCACGTAAAGATCTCTTCAATGCACAAGCCGCTTACGCCTCCCTTAGCGGGGTTTTGGCCGAAGCCACCCACAAACTAGCAGTCCTACTCGGCAACTTTCCCGATAACAAATTAACCAGTTCACCTACCAAGCTTCCCACCTTGGACACCAGCTTTATTGCCGACCCCCCAGCCAAATTACTGGAAAACAGACCTGACATTCGAGCCTCCTTCCTCCGGTTACAAGCACGGGACCGTGATATTGCCTCTGCGGTTGCTGGCCGTTATCCATCATTTAATCTCAGCGGACAATTGGGCATGAGCCGGGTTGATTTCGGCACGGTTATCTCTGGTAATTTTTGGAACCTGCTTCTTTCCGCCACCCAGCCCCTTTGGGACGGTAACAGAATAAAAGCCCGAGTTGCCCAAAGCAAGGCGGCATATAAAGAATTCTTAGCTGACTATCACCACACCGTACTGGTCGCATTTCAAGAAGCTGAAGATGGGCTCTCATCCATCAGAACACACCGTAAACGTTACTCTCTGCTCAAGGAGCAACTTGCCAACGCAACCCAAGCCACCGTTTATACCGCTGACCTCTATCGCACTGGCATAGCTGATTCTCAAGCTGTTGATAAATCCCGGCTAGGAAAGCTAGAGGCCACAGAACAGCTGCTGATGGAAAAACGTAG
>JAOTSI010000375.1 GCA_029865005.1 Desulfobulbaceae bacterium | reverse complement strand
GAAATATTTGTGGCTATCACGAATGAGACAATCAAGTGAGAATATATATCTTTATACGAGGCTTATTAACGATCGTGAAGGCTTTACCCCTCCTGGGTTGCTTTTTGGTCTTTTTTACGCATGGTATCTGGATAACAGATTTGCTACACATATTGAATATAAAATGTCTATCATGCGCAATGAACTTTCCAATTTGATTCCTGAACAGGTAAGGATGGCTAGTCGTCGTGAGGGGTTGATAAGGTTTTTTAGAGAAATAGTTTTTCGCCAATTTGTTGATTACTAAGGAACTCGGAAGAAATAAATTATTTCCTCTTGGAGTATATTGCTTACCTGCGCAGGAAAGCAGCAAATTTTGATTTTTGAATATTTATTATTTTTAGCGATCTTTAAATTTGATTATGATCAAATGGTGTGTGGATGCAGTAGGATGTTAAAGGGTCTGGGGGCTGGGAAGGGATAATTAAGGAAATGTAGCTCGGTAGCAATGAGTGAGGGAAAATGGATCGGATGATGGTAGATGCATTGAAAAAGGATATTGTTCGTCTTCAATTGGAAAAAGATGCAGTTGAAAATGAGTTGGCCCATCGATCATGCTATTTTGCAGCTATTAATTTTCCGGTTATTTTTTTAGATCTCGACCTCATGGTTGTAGATTTAAATGGGGCAGGGGAAGAGGCGTTTGGGGAACCGGGGCGGGTTATCGGTTTGCCGTGTTGGGAGCTTTTGCAGTGGCCTACTGATTATTGTATAGGATGTCCGCTTGAACCGGATTACTGTGGAGAGTCAGAAAAGGGATTCGAGGACATTGATTACTCGTCAAATAGTAAAATTTATAGAATAACGTGTTCACCGGTAATGGAACAGGGAGAGTTGACGGGGTACGTTATGAGCGCATTGGATATTACCCAGCAGAAGCAACTTGAGCAACAATTGGTTCAGGCTAGGAGAACTGAGGCTATAGCAACACGTATAGGCGGCGTTGCACATGATTTTAATAATATTCTCGGGGTGATACTTGGTAATGCAGATTTTGTACTGTATCGAATGGGTATTGACGTTAATTTTCAAGGGGATATAGGTGGACCTGGTTTACATTTCTCGGAAGTGAGAGAACACTTCCTAGCAATAAAAGAGGCAGCAATTAAAGCCAAAGATTTGGTCGGTCAAATAGTTGCCATTAGTCGCCAGGGAAAAGGAGTAATGCAACAGCAGGATATAAAACCGATAATTAAAGAGGCGGTAAAGCTGTTACGTTCATCGCTCCCTTCAACTATTAGTATTATATTTAATGAGGCCCCAGGTGTGGGTCAAATATATAGCGATTCGAATCAAATTTATCAAGTGATGATGAGTTTGGGTGCTAATGCCGCTCAGGCCATGGAAGAAGAGGGAGGAAAACTTGTAATTTCCCTGCGGGAAGAAAATGTTAGAATAGAAACGGTTAAAAATGGTCGATCAATAGTGCCTGGTAGATATGTACTTATATCTATTGCCGATACTGGACACGGAATGTCCAAGACTATGATGAAACGGAAATTTGATACGTTTTATACTACCAGTGATGTGGGTAGAGGCAAGAATATGGATTTATCCGTGGTGGATGGTATTGTAGCTGCCCATGGAGGAGTAGTGGAAGTCACCTCGGAACTTGAAAAAGGAAGCACGTTTAATGTTTATTTTCCAAGATGTAATATAGAATCTGATCTAGCTGAGAACTTATTTTCACCGACCAGGGGCAGCGAGACTATTCTTTTCGTAGATGATGAAGAGGATCTTGTTATGGCAAGAAAAAGAATGCTGGAATCCCTGGGATACAAAGTATATTTAGCTCATAGTGGAAAAGGGGCCTTAGCTCTTTTTGAGAAATATAATAAAGAAATAGATATAATTATAACTGATTACACAATACCTGATATGACCGGCTTGCAATTGGCGGCGCGAATGCAAAAAATATGTAATAATATTCAGATAATTTTATACTCTGGATGTAGTAATATTATTACACTTGAGAACGCGCACAGGGCAGGGATTAAAAGATTGTTGAAAAAACCATTGAATATAAACATGTTGTCCTTGGCTGTTCGAGATGTGTTAGGGGGGGCGGAGTGAACCATGCGGGTTTTAATTATTGATGACGATGAACAGATGCGGATTCTTCTTCGGCAAATTATGGAATGGAGAGGATATGATGTATCGGAGGCAGAGAATGGCAAAGTCGGGGTGAGAATTCAACGAGACACTCCTGCCGAGCTAATTGTTACCGATCTTATTATGCCGGAACAAGAGGGGCTTGAAACAATTCGGACAATAAAGAATGAATTTCCTGGGGTGAAGATAGTCGCTATCTCTGGTGGAGGGCGTATCGGGCCTGATGCATATCTTCCCGCTGCCCGTGAGCTCGGAGCAGATAGGGTGTTTAGTAAGCCATTTGATATTGGTGAATTGGTAGAGGCGGTGGAAGAGTTGTTTGCTGTTAGTAACAAATCGTAATCAGAAGTAATGTTGTTATGATGTAGTCGATGGTAGATTAGTGGTCAATAGCCTGCCATGTGAGAGGAAGTCTTGAGAAAGAAAATGGGTTAGAGGTTTGACGTATGGGAGGAGGAGAGGTTGGGAAAAGCTTGCGAGTGTTGATCATGGACGATGATGAGATGGTTCGCGGAATATTAAAAAAGATATTCTTATTTTTAAAATGCGAAGTAGATGATGTTTGTAATGGTGAAGAAGCGATAGAGAAATATCGTTCATCAATAACTGCTGATCAATGCTATGATTTAGTTGTGTTAGATATACGAATTAATAATGGCATGGGTGGAGTAGAGGCTGCCCAGGAAATCAAACAAATACATTCTAATGCTTACCTAGTTGTGTCTAGCGGAGATTCTGTTGATCAAGTGATGGATAATTATACTGATTATAACTTTTCGGCAATGCTCACAAAACCTTTTACCTTTGATTCTGTTTCGGCATTATTAGATAATGTAGGTAACACGAAAGATGGCTAGAGATGACAATGGAAAATATTTTAGAATAGAGTTGTGTAAGAGAGTGGTATAAAGGTTGATGGAATTTATTCTGTTGTAATTATAACAAATGATGAAGTTGTAAAATGAGAAAGAAAGCTTTAATTACCGGGGTAACCGGGCAAGATGGTGCGTATTTGGCTGAATTTTTATTGGGTAAGAACTATGAGGTACATGGAATTAAGCGCCGCTCATCTTTATTTAATACAGATAGAATAGATCATCTGTATCAGGATCCTCATGAACGAGAAAGAAGATTTATTCTTCATCATGGAGACTTAACAGATTCATCCAGCCTTATTCATATAATTGCCAAAGTTCAGCCTGATGAAATTTATAATTTAGCAGCACAGTCCCATGTAGCAGTGTCTTTTGAAGAGCCTGAGTATACCGCTAATTCCGATGCACTTGGTACATTAAGGGTATTGGAAGCAATTCGTATTTTGGGATTGACTGAAATTACGAAGTTTTACCAAGCTTCTACATCAGAATTGTTCGGGAAGGTTCAAGAGATCCCTCAAAAAGAAACAACCCCTTTTTATCCTCGCTCACCGTATGCGTGTGCAAAGTTATATTCATACTGGATTACAATAAATTATCGTGAAGCATATAATATGTATGCTTGTAATGGTATTTTATTTAATCATGAGTCACCGTTACGCGGTGAAACATTTGTCACCAGAAAAATAACCAGGGCATTGGCTCGAATAAAACTCGGTCTTCAGGATTGTCTTTATTTGGGAAATTTGGAGGCTAAGCGTGACTGGGGGCATGCTCGTGATTATGTGGAAATGCAGTGGTTGATGCTACAACAAGAAACGCCTGAGGATTTTGTTATTGCCAGTGGAGAGCAGTATTCCGTTAAAGATTTTGTTGAAGCGGCTGCTCATGAGTTAGGAATGAACATTCGATGGGAAGGAGAGGGTGTCGACACCAAAGGTTATGATGAAGGTGGGAAGTGTATCGTAGCTGTTGATCCACGCTATTTTAGACCAACTGAAGTTGAATCCTTATTGGGAGATGCCAGTAAGGCGAAAGAAAAGCTTGGGTGGGTTCCAAAGATTTCATTTAAGGAATTGGTCGCGGAGATGGTTCGTGAGGACTTGAAAAGCGCAGAACGTGATGAATTAGTAAAGCGTCATGGTTTTTCAACTTTTAATTATCATGAATAGAGTTTGTATTGGGGTTTATCATTTGTAAGTGGTCACAGGCATCTCATCTTCATGCGGTTGCCCCATCGCCGTCAGGCTAAGACGGAAACATCCGTGGTATTGCATTGTTAAATAAGCTTGTAGTTTACCACGGACTGTAGGGGCACCCCTTGTGGGTGCCCGTCTTAATCAGCCTAAACTACAAGCATTTATTTATTGCTAACAGTTAATGTAAAAATAATAATTTTCTATTCTTCCAATTAGCTCAGCGGGCACCCACGAGGGGTGCCCCTACAGTGCACA
>JAOTSI010000071.1 GCA_029865005.1 Desulfobulbaceae bacterium | reverse complement strand
ATATTATAATATATTCAGGGGAATATTTGTATGTATTTCTTTACTTTTTTCAGCGAAAAAATGGTATTTTCTGAGAAAATAATAGGTGTCACTCAAAACTTCATGTATAGCTACGGCTGGTAACTTATTAGAATCAATAGTGATTATAAGTTTCCGGTCAGGCACTAACTAATAAGAGGGGTAAAAAACAAGCAAGATTGTTTTTTTCCTAGGCCTTAATTGGCTCACCAACAGCCTACGTGATACTATTTAAAATAGTTAGTTTGATGTAAGCGTTAACCAGCACTACGTCAGCGCGCGATCACACCGGATTCACATATGATTAACTATAGCTCACCGGTCTGCTTGCACACATGCGCAGCACTGGTAAACGCTTACCAGTCCGATATTATAAAATTATTCTTTACAACCCGGTGAACAGTTACAGTTTAATTTGACCCATGAATTATAACATTCTGAATTTCCAAGATTTGCGTCAATTGCTCACATAGGATCAAGGCATGGACAATAAACTCAAAAACACTAGTGTCAAAGGGTTTTGGTGGAAACGTTTTTTTTACTCCGTCACAGGAGCCAGCAATGACTTTGAATTAGGCCCTAACTGGTTTGCCTCGGTTATGGGCACAGGCATTATTGCCAATGCCGCCGCAACATTGCCAATATTTTCATCAAAACTTCAGATCTTTGCTCTCATTGTTTGGTGCCTTGCCTCGTTCATGCTCATTGGTCTTCTTCTTGCGGCCTTCAAGCTTTTGGTCCAACGGAATAATGTCTGGAAACGGCACTTAAACGATCCCATGATGGCACAATTTTATGGCGCCCCCCCAATGGCCATGCTCACCATTGCAGGGGGAGCCCTTCTACTGGGTGGTGAGGTTGTCGGCCAAGAGTTTGCCCAAAAAATTAGTTGGATTCTCTGGTTTGCAGGTACCATAACCGGCTTAATCTCTGCTATTATTATTCCCTATCGTTTGTTTACCATCTTTACGGTGCGGCAAGACTCAGCCTTTGGAGGATGGCTAATGCCCGTTGTCCCACCTATGGTCTCTGCAGCAATAGGCGCCATGCTAGTTCCTTACACCCCTGTAGGTGTACTAAGAGAAACCATGTTTTACCTTTGCTTTTCTATGTTCGGCTTAAGCTTGGTGGCTGCATTAATTATCATAGCAATGATCTGGAGTAGATTAGCCCATCATGGAACTTCTGGTACCTCCCGAGTACCCACCCTCTGGATTGTTTTAGGCCCCTTGGGACAATCCATGACCGCTGCTGGAATACTTGGTACAGTAGCCCAAATAGCTCTTCCTGCACAATTTGCGGCTGGATTTAAATTATTTGCAGTTCTATACAGTGTACCTATCTTTGGATTTGTACTCCTCTGGACCTGTATTGCGACTCTTTTAACCCTTAGGGCTCATAACAGACAAATGAAATTTGCCTTGACCTATTGGGCATTTACCTTTCCTGTGGGCACTTGTGTCACAGGTATTGCCCAATTAGCACATCACACGGACCTTCCACTATTCAAATGGGTTAGTATTTTATACTACTTGGGCTTATTAGTCGCATGGACAGTGGCCGCCTTTGGCACAACCAAGGGTATGATAACAGGATATTTATTTCGACCTCCGCCATCATCAGCGAAACCCATTATATCCATCAAAGAGCCTTACAAACCAGACAATATTGACGTTGATACAAAAGGCCATGAAAGTTTATAACCTTACAATCTCAAAGTATTCCGCTTACCCGTGAGTCAATTATTTCGGAACTAATGCTATTATCGCTACTCGCCATAGCCCTCCTATAAAGACAATGACGTTGACTTATAAATTTCAAGGGTTGATCTTGGTGTTGTCTGGCAGCCTCCAAAGTCAACGCTGTGAACTTAAGGCTTACAAGGCCCGCCTTCGGTTTTGCCGGGTGGCCACAGGAGGCCGCCCCATAGCCGTCAGGTAAAGGTCAAACCAGCCGATTTTCCACGGTTATTGATACATAATCTCCTCCTAACAGGGGGATGCTACCATAAGTAGCGATTCCACAAGCAGCTCCATAGATAGTTCTTGTTTACCTCTTGTTTCCAGCTAGGTAGGGTGCATTTTATGCACCTTTTTCGAACCTTATGGTTAAACGAAAATGACTGATAATGCAGCGTACGGGGCAGACCGGGCTTTTTAATGGTGAGTAAAACGCACCCTACCACCGCTGCTTCAAGGGGAATCTAGGGATAGCAATTGACTAAAATGACAAACTCTATCATTATCACTCAAACAATAAAATAAGTCGTACCTTCAATTGATTGGAGGTATATAGAAACTGCCAAACACATTGTTTCATATAATACAATTCCATAAATATTGAATTGCACAAATAACGATAATTAATTTTGGGCAAAATATTATGAAACCAAACAACTAAAGCAAAACAAGAGGGGGTGATTTTTCTTACCGAATCAACAAGGAGATTTAAATAGAAACAATAGAAATAACACCTTTTCGCAATCAAGAAGCCACTAGGCTTCTAAACCTTTCTTTATTTAAAAAAATGAGTGCTCATGTCAAAAAATAAACCAAGAAAACCATGGTTAGCGGTCCTGCTATCTGTTCTTACTATAGGGCTGGGTCATATCTACGTCGGCAAAGCAAAAAAAGGAATACTTCTATATGTAGGGCAAGCTGTAATATTTCTTGTATTAATTCCATTAATTATTTTTAAAACAAATATATATTTTTATTTTTTGCTACTACTTACTGGATTAGGCTATTTAATTTTCTGCGCAGTTGACGCATTAAAAACAGCTCGAGAAAATAAACACTCATATGAATTGCTAAAATATAACAAATGGTACTTATATATAGCATGCTACATTATGGCCAACATGGTAGTCCAGCCAACTGTAATCCATTATTTTCAAGAAAATATTGTAAAAGCATATAAAATTCCAACTTCTTCCATGCTTCCCACAATATACATCGGAGATTGGATTTTAGTTAATAGATTTAAATACAAAATTACCCCCCCAAAAAGAGGTGACATTATAGTTTTTGAATATCCCCAGGACCCTGAAATAGATTACATTAAAAGGCTAATAGCAATAGCCGGGGATATTGTTGAAATAAAAAATAAAAAATTATTTATTAACAACATTGAGCAAACAGAAGATTATGCGATTCACCTTGATCCAAAAAATATTAATTCTATACATAGTCCACGTGATAATTACGGGCCACTTACCGTACCAAATAACACAGTATTTGTAATGGGCGACAATAGAGACAAAAGTTATGATAGTCGGTTTTGGGGCTTTGTTAACGTAGGAAAAATTAGAGGTAAAGCTATTAGCTTCTATTGGTCATGGGACAAAGATAAAAAAAATGTCCGGTGGAATAGAATCGGAAAATCCATAAAATAAATCAGAACAAAAATAACAATGCAAACTGGCCTCTAAAAGCTGTTACAGCGCTTAGCGAAAGTGCATAAAAGTAAGTGGTGTATTACATCAGTTAAATACTAGCCATGTGACCAGGCACAAAAAACCTCTTTGTTCGAGTTAATAATATCCAAAAAGCAAAAAAACAATTTGATGCAATAAACGATATCAGATAGAATTTTTGAAAAGAAGTAATTTTCCTGAGATCTCATAATATTATTAATTAAAATTATCCGCAACAAGTTACTCCTTCTTCAAATAAAAAGGACTGAGCGACAGTCTATTCCAACACAAACATATAGCTGTTCATTTATAGACCTGTACACTTAATACTGGGTCGTTTATTGACTCGTAAAGTGAGAACCCGGTCTCAAAAAAGATAATTATAATAAAATGGTATGATATTACTTAACCGGAGTAATTTATGTCCAAAACTCTCAAAATATCGAACAGAAAACTATCTTCTTTAAAAAGAAATTGTTTATTTGCCGCCATTATATGGACCACCCTTATTTTTGCATCCTCAGCCTTAGATATTACCAAAGAAAAGTCAAAAAACTTAGAAATTGCAAAAAACGAAGCGCTTACAACCCTTAATAAAGATTTAGCTTTTCGCTACTGGAGCACAAAACATGGAGGTGTTTATGTGCCAGTAACTCCTGAGACACCAGTGAACCCATATCTAAAACATATAAAGGAGCGAGATATTTTTACCCCTTCGGGGATAAAACTAACTTTGATGAATCCTGCATGGATACTACGTCAGGTCATGACTGATTACTCAAAATTATATGCAGCAAAAGGAAAGATTACTAGCTTAAAGGTGTTAAATCCGGCAAACGAGCCGGATACTTGGCACCGTAAGGCATTATTACAGTTAAAAAAAGGAATTAAAGAGGTTTCTGAAATAGTAAAGGAGGATGGAACGTCATATATAAAACTTTTACGTCCTTTACAGACCAAAAAAGGCTGTCTCAAATGTCATTACCAGCAAGGGTATAAAATCGGAGATGTAATGGGTGGCATCAGCATCTCAATTCCAATGAATCGATATGATGCAATGACAAATAAATATACTTTAAAAACACTTTGGACTAATAGCCTTTTTTTAATGGTAGGACTTTTTACTACTTTATTTTTTTATCTACGAGGAAGAAAACTTATTAACGAAAGGTTACGGGTAAATGATGCTATCCATGAAAAAGAAGACTTTATACACCTACTGCTGAACTCGACAGCAGAAGGGATATATGGTTTGGATACGAATGGGTTATGTACCATATGCAACCCCTCTTGCCTTCGCCTTTTAGGATACGAGAAAAATGACGACCTGATTGGCAAAGAGATGCATTCCCTTATCCACCATACTAAAGAAGACGGGACAAAACATCCTGCAGAACACTGTAAAATTAATAAAATTATCAAAACAGGAAAAGGCGTTCACGTTGACAATGAACTATTGTGGAGAGCGAATGGTACAAGTTTTAACGCAGAGTATTGGTCGTATCCCATTTTCAGGAATGGTGAAGTTGTTGGAGCTGTCGTAACCTTTATTGACATAACCGAAAGAATTAACGTTCTAAAAGCATTGTCCTCAAGTGAAAAACGATTTAGGTACTTAACTGAAAATTCAACTGATTGGATATGGGAATTTGATAAAAATAATATTTTTACATATGCGAGCCCTAGAGTTTTCGACATCCTTGGCTATACGCCCGAGGAGGTTATCGGTAAATCAGCATTTGACATTATTCCTCCAAGTAATCGAGAAGTAGTTGCTAAAGAGTTTGCATCGCTAAAAGAAGCAAGATTACCATTTGCATCCCTGGAAAATGTTAACCAACACAAAAATGGAAAATTGGTGACACTGGAATCTAGTGGGGTCCCAATTATTGACTCAAAAGGTAATTTTTGTGGTTATCGTGGGATTGATCGTGATATTTCAGAGCGAAAAATGTACGAATCACAACTCCGTCAAGCACATAAAATGGAGGCGATAGGTACTTTATCTGGAGGTATAGCTCACGATTTCAACAACATCCTAGCAGCTATTCTTGGGTATGCTGATATGGCAAAGGAAGCCACACCTAATAATAGTCCTGCGAAATCCGATATTGAACAAGTTATAAAAGCCGGTAATCGTGCTAAAGATCTTATTAAGCATATTTTATCCTATAGCCACAAAGGTGTTGAAAAACATTCGCCGGTACAGATACATCTGTTAGTAAAAGAAACCCTCAAACTACTCCGTGCATCAATTCCCACTACTATAGAAATAATACAAAATATTGATTCCACCTGCGGCAACATACGAGCAGATGCGACCCAAATCCATCAAGTTCTCATGAATCTCTGTACTAATGCTGCCCAATCTATGGATGAAAAAGGAGGTGTTTTAGAAGTGAGTCTTGTATCTGTACAACTTAGTAAGGATGATCTAGTAAATGAACCTAATCTGAAACCAGGCCCCTACGCACGAATTACTGTTAAGGATAGTGGACCAGGCATTGAACAAAAAAATCTTTATCGAATATTTGACCCATATTTCACAACAAAAGAGGTGGGTAAAGGTTCAGGCATGGGATTGCCCGTAGTGCTTGGTATTGTAAAGAGCCACGATGGTATGATTACAGTCGACAGTAAGATTGGTCAAGAAACCACTTTTGAGGTGTACTTCCCACTAATTACAGACAACATTACGAAAACAATTGAAGATACGGCAGCTCTTCCTATGGGCAATGAAAAGATCTTGGTTGTGGATGATGAAGAAAGCATAATTACAATGAACAAGCGGATGCTTGAACGGCTTGGCTATCAGGTGACGGGGAAGACAAGCAGCATAGAAGCCTTAGAACTATTCCGTTCTCAACCGGACACATACGACCTTGTTATTAGTGACCAGACAATGCCTCTATTGACCGGCGAGAAATTAGCGGAGAAGTTAATGAAAATTCGACCGGATATTCCGATTATTATTTGTACCGGGTATAGTTCAAAAATAGATTCAGAAAAAGCTGATTTTCTTGGAATCAAGGCGTTTATGATGAAGCCAGTTGATAAAAAATTACTTGCAATAACTATCAGAAAAGTATTGGACAATGGTTTTCACACATGAGTGGGCTGAATTAAGCCCATATTTTTCCAAAAATAAATGGCAATAAAACATTTAGAACAAAACAGTGACCACTTACGGATTCACACATATCAAATCAGCTAGTTACGAACCCTATGACCAGGTACTTTTTAAAGGCACAAATCGAAAAAACCTATGGTAACGACCGAAGCTGATAAATTTAGCATTATATTTTTGTTAAAAAATGGTATGTGAAAGATCTTAAGTAAAATAATATACTCCATGCCCTTATAGAGGAAGTAGCTCAATGGTAGAGCACTGGGCTTTTTACCCTTCGCCTATGGCACAAAGGGTTCCTAAAAATCCGGACCCATCGTTGCAGGTTCAAGTCCTGTCTTCCTCGCCAGGTTAGGGGGGCAAAAGAGATTCCTTTCATTGACTGATTATCAAACTTATCTCTCGCCCCCCGTTTTTTATAAGGATTTTTTATGCAAAATGCAGCATTAAGACTCTTCAACGCCATCGCGGTAGATCAAAAATGTACCAGAAAAATTTCCAAAGATGTTCTCAAACGGACAATCAAACATGGCTACATTCTGGATAAGCATGTGCAACCGAACTCCAAACTACTGGAGTCAATTGAAAAGATAGTAGGCATCTCGGGAGAAAAAGCAAACTCGGCATTCCATAAATCCTGGCTAAAAATTCAGGAATCATCCATGGAAGCCCTGGTCATCCAGCAACTCATCCACTATTTTACGACATATGGATTTGAAGAACTAGGGATCTACAACGAAAGCACGGTTTATATTCCCCATGAAAAATTGGAGTTACCGGAAATAAATACCAACATTTCCTTAACTGTTATCCGTGCTCTGACACCAGAAGAAATTCTTTTCAAAATCATCGGACTTGGATCGGGAATTGCGCTAGCCCAAGAAACCCTTGATGATATCATGGTCATCATCAAGGGCAACAAATATGATAACACCTTTGTTGAACAAATCGCCAATCGGGAACTAAAAGCTTTGCTCTACGATTATTACGGCATTGTTCCTTCCGCTCCGATTGAGTTCCTCAGGTACCTGATAAGCAAATTGACCGATGAGTCATTGCTAATCAAAAACAATTACCTTATCGAAAAAATAACTGATTCCGACGGCAGAACCCTGGATATTTTACTTGAAGACGCACCGGATAATTTGGCTTCAATTTTCTTCAGGTTCAAGCCCCTATTTTTGGCCATGAAAAAAATCTCCAGTAACAAAACTTTTTTTAACCGGCTGCGGAAGAAGGCAAATAAGCTACATGCTCCTTTACCGGAAGATTATCTGAACAATGTTACCTCCAAGATAAAACATAATAAATTAGACCCAGATCTTTTTGCCGAAAAAATTCAAAAAGCCAGCACATTACGAAAAATAAGGTTGGCCAATGCCCTCAATTACCGCTTGAACGCAGAAAAATCCATTATCTACCGCGTGCGCAACGGTCGAGGCTGGGCAACTGATTTTAATTGGCGATCTAATTTGCACAAAAAAACTCGTCAAGCTCTGGACATCATATTAACTTCTATAGCAGAGGACATTGAGAAAAATGTTGCTGGTGAAATATTTTATATCCCGCCAAATGTTCATTACGCTCTACCGACCACAGAAAAACAGTTCACCGGTCACGTACCGACAGGCAGCTTTGTTTCGGTTCCAGAAGACTTGATTGTCGGCATTCACTGGACGAATACAAAAAAGCGGAGAGTAGATCTGGACTTGTCCTTAATTGGAGTAACCAGTAAAATTGGTTGGGATGCAAGCTACAGATCCAAAGAACACGATATTCTTTTCTCAGGCGACGTAACAGACGCACCCCAACCCCATGGGGCATCAGAGCTATTCTATATTTCCAAGGGGTTATCGGAAGCTAAAATACTAATGGCCAACTATTATAATTTCAGTGCTGATAACCCTGTGGATTGTAAAATTATAACAGCACATGAGAATCCTCAAAAATTCGGTCAAAATTATATGATCGATATTAACAATATGGTGCTAGCGGCCAGTATTAAGATCTCAAGAAGGCAAAACATCCTGGGTCTGATCATTAACCTCAATGGTGAAAACAGGGTTTATTTTGCCAACGTTAGCATCGGCAACTCCATAACCTCATCTAAGAATGCCAACTCAATACATGCCCGTAATTACTTAATTGGGAGCACGGTAAATAATATAAGTCTTAAAAAAATATTAACTATGGCAGGAGCAACCGTGGTCCACAAGATGCCGGATGGTGAATTTATTAATTTAGCACCAGAACAACTGAATAAAAAAACATTAATTAATCTTATCAATCCCCTATAGCGATATAGAACAAAGATTTTATATATCAAACCTGTACTTCATTCTAATATTCGGGCTTGGTTCTAATTTCGTCCAACCTGTTCACGTTTCATCTTTTTTTGCACGGAGACGTGCGCTGAAACTTGCAGGTTATGGTGTCGTGGCGAAGATAGCCGAACCGTCAGTGGCCGAAGTTAGAACCAAGCCCTAATATTCAGCGTAGGTGTTCACCGGACTAAAAGAAAAGTCCTGCAACATCAGCCTAGTAAACATTATCTGATGCTGCGGATATGTGTAAGCAGGCCGGTGAACTATAGTTAATCCTATGTAAATCCGGCCTGATCGCACCCAAACGTAGTGCTGGTGAACACTTACTACAAAACATTACAAGCAATAGTCCTTTGCCCTAGTTTTTCAATAACTATGGGTTAAATAGTCGGCAATTTTTTTAGCTGCATTTCGATTAATGGTTTGAGCACAGTAAG
The DNA here is from genome assembly GCA_029865005.1 of Desulfobulbaceae bacterium. Classification (GTDB taxonomy): domain Bacteria; phylum Desulfobacterota; class Desulfobulbia; order Desulfobulbales; family Desulfobulbaceae; genus JAOTSI01. Next base: position 4,134 of record JAOTSI010000071.1, on the reverse strand, counting down.
TACCCCCTCTAGTTGATCCTTGAACATCATCCCAAGAAAGAATAGTTTGGAAGTTTGAATCAATAAGGTCAAAATGCGCCTTTAGGCGATCCGTACCGGCCATCATACCAGCCAAAAGCCTCACACCCTTGGGAATCATTTTATGATCGGTAATAGAAACTTTTAACAAATAGCCATTACCTTCCCCGTTAAAATCATGTTCATTATTAATTCGAACTGGCTGAAACCCTTTTCTTTTCAGGGCACGCATTATATCACGATCCATCCAATTAAGGGAATGATTCAGCAACACTATTTGGTCCTGGTTCAAGCTTGATGTATCTGCGCCAAGGGAGAGCACTGCAATATCTGATGAAATGCCCGGAGGTAGGACAACTTTAGTTGATTTACCTCCGCACCCAACCAATAGACTAAATGTAAAAATAGCTATTAAAAATAATTTAAAATGTTTCATTATATTTTCTCCTTTTGAAATTTTACTATGGCCGAGCCATCATGATCGAAGACTCGCATAACTTATTAATGAAATTCTATGACCGCATATAGAGGACCTAAAGTTACCATGTTTCAGGCCGTAAATGATTTATCCTTTCCATATTTAAACTTATACTTGATGAGACAGTTGAAGCACTCTAAACATTGTACCATCCAATCTTACTTGTCTTTTTAGCCGTATTCTTTGCCAAGACAACAGTTACATCGTAATACCATGCGCCTATTACCTTGGCAAAGAAGATGAATAAAAATTCTGCGCAATTTTGAGACATTTATTATTTTCCACAACACTAACAAATTGGAGAATAGTTTAGCTCACGTCGTATCTTTCCATAATCAATTGTGTAGGTGATGGTATGTGAATTTTCAATAAGAAAGTGTTTTGTTTTCTTAAACGTCAGAGAGCCACTAAAGTGGCCAGGCGGGTTATCATCACGATATGAAAACTCAGCCCGTCCCAAAAAAGGGCATTGTAACAAAACAAAACCAATTACTATTAAAGAGTACAGAAATTTTATCATTGATAATTTAACTAGTTCCATTAAGATTATAAAATATTTTCATACTAATACGTTAAAGAGATGACAGGGCTAGTTCTCTATCACAACAGTGACCGTAACGTCCTAATGTTGTTACCTTTAACAAAAAAACTGTTTGCTTTTTTAATAAAGTATATTTTGGGTTCCTCGTTGTTTCATGTGGGTAATGGTATGATTTACATTATTATATATTAACTCGGAGGTTGTCATATAAATGGATTATGAATCACTTTTTGGTAATACCCTTGGCATTATCTCCACGTTGAAAGGTTGAATCTGTTGAATTCTCCAAAGAGGATAGACGTCTGAATATCAACATCAGTTTTAAGCGAGGCTCTCTGTTTGCCTGTCCTATTTACGGTAAAGGTATACTTCCACATGACTTAAAAAGAAAACATGGTGACATCTCAATTTTTTTTGGTAGGAGGCAGACCTGTTAGCTCGTGTGCCACAAGTAAAGTGTCCTAACGAGGGGTGAGGTGTAAAACTGGGCTAGGTTCCCTGGCCTCAACCAGGTTCCGGCTTTATACTTATTTTCGAAACTTTGAATATAACACTCGCTCCACCGTATCTATAAGATATTACAATTCAAGGAGAATAAAATGAACCAATCGAAGATCAAAAAAACCGAAAAAACGGATCCTTCAAACAACGAACTTGCAAATAATGTTACATTTATGTCTGGTTTGGTGGCTATATGCGGAACAGCAGCAATACTCCTTTCATTTTGGGTAGCTATATGTACCGGCGGTCTCCTCGGGAAAAATATTTATACCCTATTGTATGTGGATGGGTTCGAACCAGCTACCTTTACCGTTGAGAAAGTTTCCTTCATCAAGGGAAATAATGCGAGCAACAGAACATATGATAAATATTGGGCCGATGGTGACATCAACGGAAGTAAAGAAAAATTTGGATTGGGCAACTATATATCTGGAGTGATTCAGAGCCAAGAAGACCTCGAAAAGCAGGTATCAGTTGGGCAGAAGTTGCCTGTTCTATACAACCCTGAAGCACCCAGCCATCTGGAAATACGGGTTCAATTTCCTGAAAAGGATTTAAAGCAAACCTTAAAGCGCAGGCAAGAAAAAATTTTCAACACCGCTTACCTGCCATGGCTTAGTGCAATTGGTCTTTGTCTATTTTTTGGAATCATTGCACGTAAAATTAAGATGGCCATAGGGTTCTCCATCGGCTCCATGTTTTTTGTGGTGTTCGCTTGGATTCCGACCTTACTCAACCTACTTTAGTAGATAAATACAGTCTAAAAAGTAAACTCACTACCATAATAGTTTAGACTATTTTACCCGCCACCGGTACGGCTATACAATCTACTCCTGCAACTTGGCCGGGTGTGATAAACATAACATTACACCTTGCTACCAATCGAGCACCTTCCGCTTATCTTGCACCCTATGATGATAAGAAAAATAACAAACCCTTTGCACTGAAATAATACAATCCCCAGCACCAGGCAGTCTCATTTAAATCAGGTCGGTATTAACAATCAAAGTTGCACGTACTCCCTCTTCCCCTCGATTTTCTAGGGTTACCCTACCGTTATGGAGTGAGGCGACCTCCTTAACAAAATTCAGCCCCAAGCCGGTGCTTTTTTTGCCGGTTGCCGGTCGGACTAGAGAAAAAAATCGCTCAAAGACCCTGGGCAGTGCATAATCTGGGATCAACGGACCATCATTATCCACCACGAGCATCACCTGCCCTTGTTCACCACTGGCATGCAGTCGAACAACCCCCTTCTGCGCACTGAAATCAATTGCATTTTGAATAAGATTAGCCACCGCTTGATGAAGAAGAAAGGAATCACCCAACAACTGTAAATCCTTAGCCAAATCCACCTCCACCTGAAGTTCCTTCAATAGTATGACCGGCTGCTTACTCTCCAAAACAGTATTAACCAAAGCATGCAGGGAGATCCTCTCTTTCTTACCTACAATGGTCCGATTCTCAAGGGCTGCAAGTTCCAGCATCCTGTCGACAAGTTCCTTGATCCGAGAAGACTCATTGCTGATATTGGCAATAAAGCGACTTCTTCTTTTCTCATCCATATCTTCCCTGAGGAGCTCAGAAGCCCCCAAAATAGCCGACAGAGGACTTTTTATCTCATGGGTCAAGGTCTGGATATATTGTTCCACATACTTTTTACCTTCAAGAGCTTCCCGCATTTTCTCAAAAGCCTGCCCCATGGTCCCTATTTCAGTAGTGTCGAGGCGGGGAAAAGTGGGCCGTTCTCCTCGGCGTACAGCATGGGCATACTCAGTAAGTCGCTTTATGGGTCTGGTAATCCACAAAGCCACCAGTAAACTAAGAAAAAATGCTGCAGCTGCAGCTGCCCCAGCCACCCGATAAAGCTCCGATTTGGCCCTGCTTAAAAAATTTAGGCTCGCAGTGGTGGGTTTGGCCACGGTGAGTACGCCTGCCAACTTACCAGCTACCATGATGGGGGCTGCCACATGAAAAACAGAGCTCCCATTCTCTTCATTGGGCATCTTGCTTGTTCGGGCTCCATATTCCCCTCGCAGGGTACGGCTCACATCAATCCAACGGGAATAATCCTCGCCGGGCTGGGCAATATTCATTGAATCGAATAGGATCTTGCCATACTGATCAGTAATATAAATACGCTGATCCACCCGGATCTTCTCCATCTCATAAATCAAGGCCGAAAACTTACGATCATGAGCCTGATCAAAAGCGCCCTGTAATCTTGTCAGGGAAAATTGATCTGCGACCATGGATTGTCCGACCATAGCGGCCAAGATATTGGCCTCATCAATAAGAACCTCCTCAACACTTTCATAATATCGAATCTTGAGAGAATCAAGCACCCAGTCATAGGGCCAGGAAAAGCAAATCGTAAATATTGCCATATAACAGATAAATATCCTGATCCCTAATCTCATACTCCCTCCTTAAGAGAGTAACCAACCCCCCAATGGGTGACGATGGGGTCATCTTCTGGAGCCACTGCCTTGAGCTTGGCCCGCAAGTTCCTAACATGGGCATCCACTGTTCGCTCCATACTGGCGTCCGGTTCCTCCCAGGCCATCTCCATTATTTGCTGGCGTGAGAAAACCTGGCC
>JAOTSI010000373.1 GCA_029865005.1 Desulfobulbaceae bacterium | reverse complement strand
CAATGCCATTCAATCCCACATCGACACATACTGGGAAAAAGTAAAATCCGAACAAGGACCCTGAATCCATGAAATATCCTTGCACCAGTTACCGAAAAGAAGGTGGCTCCACCCCACTGCTAGATTACACCATATGGGATCATTTCAGAACAATAGCTTCAAAATTCCCAGATAACGATGCTGTTGTTTCTTTGCCCCAAAACATCAAGCTTACCTACCAACAATTAGCTCTTAAAGTCGATCAATTTGCTAGTGGCCTTGTAGCTCTCGGTATCAAAAAAGGAGATCGGGTTGGCATCTGGTCTACCAATAACCTCGAATGGATAGTGCTTCAATTGGCGACAGCACGTATTGGCGCGATCTTAGTTAACATCAACCCAGCCTACCGACCCAGCGAATTAGCTTATGCACTGAAGCAATCGCAGATTAACTGCCTGGTCACTATTCCTTCTTTCCACACCAGTAATTATGTTGAAATGTTACTTAAACTTCTTCCAGATTTAAGCAATAAACATTGGAACTTATCCCAGCATGAGGATTTCTCCTCTTTACACGCAGTAATCCTGTACGATCCAGCTAAACCAGAGAACAGTTCCAAACCATATGAAGGTTTTTTAACCTGGAGGGACGTGGAACAAAGTGGCGTGTCAGTAACAACTGCTCATTTAGACGATATAAGCACTAAGCTTGATCCCTATGATCCGATTAACATCCAATACACTTCCGGCACCACCGGTTTTCCTAAAGCTGTTGTTCTTACCCATCACAATATTCTCAACAATGCATATTTTTCTGCCTCAGCCATGCATTTTAGCTCAACGGATCGACTTTGTGTTCCAGTACCATTTTATCACTGCTTCGGCATGGTACTCTCCAACCTACTCTGTTTATCTGTAGGGGCCACGGTGGTTATTGCATGTGAACACTTTGATCCTTTATTGGTACTCCAAGCTATTCATGGGGAAAAATGCACCGGGATTCACGGGGTGCCAACCATGTTTATCGCCGAACTGGAACATCCTCGTTTCCTAGAATTTAATCTCAGCAGCCTACGCACTGGAATCATCGCTGGTGCACCATGTCCACCTGCTTTAATGAAAAGAATTATAAATGAACTCCATTGCTCGGAAATTCTTATTGGCTACGGCGAAACCGAAGCCTCCCCCTTAACCCATCTCACCTCCAGAGACGATAGCTTCGATAGGAGGGTTAACACCGTAGGCAAAAATCTTGAGCATCAAGAAGTTAAAATCATATCTCTTGAAAACGGGCAGACTATTAGTTGTGGGGAAATCGGAGAGATTTGTTTTCGCGGCTATCACATAATGCAAGGATATTACAATGACCCTGAAGCAACCCATAAAGCCATTGATAATAAAGGATGGTTACATTCTGGTGATTTGGGAACTATGGATAAAGATGGATATGTTCGAATAACAGGTCGTTTAAAAGAGATGATCATACGAGGTGGAGAGAACATCTACCCCAGAGAAATTGAGGACTTTATTTTTACCCATCCAAAGGTTGCGGCAGTAGCTGTTTTTGGAATCCCTGACGATTATTATGGCGAGGAGATCGTTGCTTGGATCCAACCCCACACCAAACAACACATAACCCCAAATGAAATCAAAGAATTTTGTCACGAGAAAATTGCCCACTTTAAAATACCTAAACATATTCACTTAGTCGATCAATTCCCCATGACTGTAACTGGAAAAATCCAGAAATTTCGGATGAAGGAAATAACAATGAAAAAAAAATAAATACTTCTAATAATCAAAAATCACCCTCTCGACTGACCAATAATCTATAGACTTAAAAACTATTCCAGACTAGACTTTTCCCTTGTTTTTAAAAACTATTTTCATTTTTTTTCCCATCATACTTGTATCTACCTAGTAATTGTTGTTAACTTAGTCATGATAGTGTATTACAGAACCGTTTCTCAATATTGGTATAATTACCTTATAATTCGATCAACTACTTACACAAAACAACTTATTGAAAATACTATAACACTTCTAACAATTAGCTTGCTCCATTATGAAACAAATATTTTTACTACTTATAAGCACATTGATTATCGCCCTCCCCTCAACATCTCGATCCGGAGAAATCAATAATATATTACGTAATGTTATTGTTGAACTAAAAAACCCACCCCACAACATTAATGTCCAGTTTAAAGACCATGATATTCCAGGAAAAAGTGAAGAATGGTACTGTAAATACACCGTCACCAACACTGGGTCCAAGGCTAAATCATTTACTGCTGAACTTATTATTTATAACGAAGTCGGTTTGATATCCAGCATAGCATCCACGCTGTCCATACCCTACTTAGAACCAGATGAAACAATTGAACAACTAGATATAGTTACCTTTTCAGAAGGGTACATTGCAAACGCTTCCCAAATCAAAATCATCGGAGTTGGACTACAAGACGTGGATTAAATCTTCTTACTCTCACCACCCAATTCTTCCGCCCTATTTATTTTATAAATGCGTACCTTACGGCTTCTCGGAAATTCTTGTTTCAATATAGATTTAAGAATTTTCGTTAATCCCCAAAAAAAAAACGGTATATTTAGTTTACTCATAGCCTCGTTGTCTCACAAAACACTCAGCCTCTGAACGCCGCACAATTACGACTACACGATTTCGCTTATACGATAGAATCCACTCCTCTATTCAATTCCATCTTTTTCAGTATCATTATACACCGCTTAAAGACCGTAACCCGGTTTATCAACGCCATTACTTCTCACCAATTGACCAGAAGACTTACCTTATCTTGCTTACAAACCAATATCGGATTACAATACAAGCACTAAAAACTACATTTAAAAAACCATAACCTACTAGCTCATCGATCCATCTCACACAATTCAGCTCGCGGGAATATAAATGAAATATAACAACACACTACTAACCATTATTTTCTGCGGCTGGCTCGCAATTAATTTTACCTTACCCTCGGAGTGTTCAGCTCGCAAAAAAAGAATAGTTTTCGGAGGAGGTCCAGCGGGCGGTACTTTTCAGGTGGTCGCCAACAGCATTCAGGTCTACAAACCGGTAAAAAACATAAAGGAATACAGCCTAAAAGCTCAATCTTCGGCTGGTTCGGTGGAAAATCTTCGTAAAGTCAATTCCGGCAAGTCTGATTTTGGAGTTGTTTATTCAGGACACGTATATCAAGGCCGCAACGGTTTAATGAAAAATGATCCCAAAAAATATAAAAATGTTATGGCGGTAGCTTACCTCTACGGTGCACCAGCCCAATTAATTACTCGCAAGGGATCCGGAATCAATTCCGTCATGGATTTAAAGGGCAAAAAAGTAGGGGTGGGCAATGCCGGATCTGGCGCTTTTGCCAACTGTGAACTTTTTTTCACTCACATGGGGATCTGGAACAACATTGAACGTAACGCCATGGGCTATAATGACGCTGCCGCCGCCTTTGGCAACAGACAACTCGATGCATTCTGGCTTTTTACCGCCTTTCCAAGCGGGGCGGTAATAATGGCTGCCCAAACCAACGATATCAAGCTCATTGACCTCGACAATCCTGCAAGGACCAGTAATTTTTACCAGAAATACCCATACCTCACCGAGCTCACCATCCCTGCCGGAACCTATAAAGGAGTCAACCACCCTACGCCGTCATTTCAAGACTCTACTCTTTGGACGGCTAATAGTTCGGTACCTGACGAACTAGTCTACAAATTACTCTCACTAGTATTCAGCAATGATGGATTAGCTCACATGCGTGAACAGAAAAAAACTTTTAACGAGATGGCTGTAAAAAACGGTACCAAAGGGATAATAACTCCCATGCATCCCGGCGCCATCAAATTTTGGCAAGAAAAAGGCGTTCTTTAAGGGTCGTGGAAAATAATCAATGTTCCAAAATTGCGCAGTCCTAACCAACGGCACGGAGTAATAAGACTTTGTATTCCCAGCTCAATCGTTTTGAGAAAATCTTATTTGACATCCTCTCTGTTGTACTGGTCCTATTCTACTCCTATGCGGCTGTTTTTCAGCCAGCCGCAACCCAGTATCATCGTGGTATTTATATCATCATCACCTATATCCTGATTTTTCTTCTCTACAAATCCCAAACCATTTTCATGCGGGTGATAGATTATCTCCTCATCCTTCTCTCCACAGTCTCCATCGGTTACTGGATCATAAACTTCGAAGCAATCAACTACCGCATCGGGGCAGAAAATCAAACAGACATGATCATCGCCGTTATCGGGGTACTTATTGGAATTGAACTTGCCCGGCGAGTGGTGGGGGTCGTCTTTGTTATAATCGGCGCAGTAATGCTACTCTATGGGGTTTACGGGGATCTGGCCCCTGAAATAATCTCCCATGCAGGGGATGACTTTGGGAACCTCTGCGTGAGTATCTTTTATAAGAGCGATGGTTTGTTTGGAATCATGGCCAATGTACTGGCTACATATATTATATTATTTGTATTCTTTGGCTCATTTCTG
>JAOTSI010000372.1 GCA_029865005.1 Desulfobulbaceae bacterium | reverse complement strand
AAGTGTTCCTGATGAGGAGCACTTTTTTTTTTGTTCATTTTTTCCCTTATTATTCCTACCTACCTACCTACCTGTCTGTTCGTTGTTGAGTCCAAAAAAGTCTTCTTGTCTTTTTAAATTTCATTCAGTTAATCGATTTAACTAGCAATAACTATTTTTATGTAATTAGTTGCTAACCAAGGTTAAATATAATCTTTTATAACATCGATCTAGTACGCGTTTAGCAGTGCTGCGGATGTGTGTAAGCTAGCCGGTGAGCTATAAATCTTATGTGAATTCGGTCTCTGATCGCGTGCAAACGTGGTTACATAGTACTGATGAAAGTTTACGTTTTGTTACATAGGGATGGATCCTTGTAATTGCCTACCTTTCCGAATTATGATGAATATATAGTATGTTAGTTTTTATGTATGTTGTTGGTAGGTTATGTGGTGGAAGCCATTGAGGTGGGTATACTGTCATAAGTTGAATGGTTTCATTTAATCTGAAAAAACTGGTATTTTTAACAAGTAATTTTATTTTTAATTAATTTATATAGATAATCTAGTTCTCTTTCCTCTATGCCATGGCCGAAGGTAACGGAGGTCTTGTTACTGGTGGCCGTTATTGCTTTTTTGCTGGGTCCATTGAATATATGAATTAGAAAATTTCTACTTGGTGAAATTCTTTTTGCTCCTTGATCTAAACTTATTGGATCGCCTATTACGAGTTCTTCTAATTCGGTGGCAGGTATTTTAGTGGTGATTTTGCGGCCGGATCCTATATTCTCAACTTTAAGATACTTGTCGCTCACGGTAATTTTCCAACTTTTTTTCGCCTGGTATTTAATAGGTCTTACAGCAAATAAAATAATAGTTAAGAGAATGGGAAGGTAGATTGGGAGTTGGTTAACTCGTATATTTTTTAAATGTTCAAACCCGGCAACAACAATAAAAGAGACAAAACCCATAATGATTAAAAAAGCCATCCTTTGTATCTCTACCATGGTGAGTTTTCTGGGAGGTATGTTGATGATTAGCTTTTTTCTTTCCTCGTGGATTTTTGAAATCATGATGGGAGGCGCGGTGAGTGTGCCTTCCAGCTTTCTGCTTCTTTTTACTTTTTCCCGTAGATTTTCATTTAGTCTATCAGGTTCTCTTGTAACTTCTTTGCCTGATGATACGTCAACTATAGGAAGACTCAGGAAGGCAGATAACTTCTTGGCATCTTTTCTAGCTTGTAAATAGTTGGCAGGTTCATGGAAGATCATGCCAGTAGCTAAATTATTTTTTGATCTGATGGCAACTGGGTAAACATGGTAAGTGTGTTTATCACCATGGTGAATGTCTTTTCTGATTGAGATGTGATCGAAGACGTCCAGTCGATAATAGTTACTTTTCATTGGGACCATGAGGCCAAACCAGTGAATCATGGTCCCTCGCTTACGGTCGATTATGATCCCGTTTCTGCCGAACGTCAGAGCTATTCCGAGTATCAGGAAGAAGGCTCCAAATGTAGCCGGTACATACCAAGGTGCTTTTACGGATTCAACGAAAGATAAGGTGATGATAAGGATTCCTGTAAGGAGAAAAGCGATCCCAAAGATCATTGCCATTCCGCCGCCTCGCCTTGTTTTTAATATGTCAGGGTTACCTGTTTTAATAAACTTCATGTCTTACCATTTTGTTGAAAAGAGAAGTGGTTTTTAAATTAAACCGGAATGGAACGTAGGGTTAGGTTATTATCCATGGTGGACGAGTGGTGCCATGGCGGGCAGTTAATCAATTGTTTTTGTACCTGGTTACAGGGTTTGTAACTAGCAGATTTAATACAGTGTGAATTTATAAGTTGTCACAGGTGCCCGGATTTATACAATTAGCTATTTTTGTCCAGGTTTATGTGGGTATTTGAAAACTTATGGTGTCGATTGATCTTCGAATCAAAAGTATATTCTACTATATGTCAAACAAATTTGACTTAACTTTCTGTGATTTTATAAATTTTTTGAAAGTGAAGCATGTTAAAATATGATGTTGGATATAGGTTGAATATGGTGCGTTATAGTCTGTTTCTAGTCTAAGTCTTGTGTGTCTATTATTTCCTTCGGTCTATGAGTAATGTATAATAATAAAATAGCAGTAGATATTTAAATAATATTGACGAAGAATTATGAAAGAATAATAATTAATTTGTCTTTTGGCATAAGAGGATTATGGTATACTGAAAGTGCTAATAACTAACTCTTAGTCGAGATCAGACGATGATAAGCATAAGAGTCGGTTGATTTGTGAGGATTTTGATTTGAGATACAAATATGGAGTAAAAATAAATATTGGAATACTATTTGTAAGTCGATGTTTATTTGTTGATATAATGTAGATCTTGGGTCAAATAGTTATAGATTAACGGGTTCATATACACATAGTGATAATTGCCCATGGTTATTTCATGGGGCTTACCATAATAGAGGAGTCAATGGATATGGATGAACGTAGAGATAGTAGACGTTTTGAAACCCCCGATACTGCAATGGTTGGGCTTGGGCCATATAGCCGAGAAATAGGTCATATCATGGAGATTAGTATGACGGGGCTTTCTTTTAACTATGTTTCCGATAACAAGCCTACTGATAATTTGCATGAGCTTGATCTTTTTATGGCTGGTAGTCCTTTTTATCTCTATAAAATTCAGTGTGAAACAGTTTGGGATACTGATACGGTTTATGAATCGCGATTTACATCCCATAATATTCGAATGAGGGGAGTGAAGTTCAAAGATCTTTCTTCAACCCAGAAGTCACAATTGGAGTATTTTATTGAGAACCATTCAGTAGGGGATGCTCCATAAACGAAATGGTTTTTTATCGGTAAAGCCTTGGTTTCCGATAAGTTTCTTTTTAATAAGCCTGCTTTCCTAAATCGTTATCGTATGGGGAGAGCGGGCTTTTTTTTTAGTGCTGAGCTTAGCGCACCGGACCTGGTTATATGGTAAACGTTCATCAGCACTACGCCTGCGCGCGATCAGACCGGATTCATATAGGATTAACTATAGTTCACCGGTTTGCTTGCATAGATGCGCAGCATTGGTAAACGGACTTACCTGTCAGATGCTATAGAACTTTTCTTTACAACCCGGTGAACGGTTACGTCACAGCTGGGTCAGGTTTATGCAATTGCAGCTGCTTGCTATAGTCCTTCTATGCGGGCAGGGGGCAACCGCCTGAAGATGAGGTGCCTGTGAATATTTACTAGCGCACTAGTTGGTTCATGTCTAATATCGGCAGCATAATGGAAACAATGATAAAGAGTACTATCACCGCCATACCCAAAATCATCACTGGCTCGATAAGGGAAGTTAATCCCATGATTTTCGATTCTACTTCTTTTTCGTAATTATTTGCTGTTTTCTCAAGCATACTCTCCAGTGCACCGCTTTGCTCCCCTACGGATACCATTTGGACAAGCATTGGAGGGAACCATTGTGATTGCTTAAGAATTTCTGATAGACTTCTACCTTTGGCTAGTTCTTCGTTGGCATGGTCGATTTCCTCGGCAAGTAGAACATTGTTTAAAATATTTTTTACGATACCAAGCGAGGTGATGAGTGGTACTCCTGATTGTAGTAGATTTGCCAGAGTGCGGGAAAAAGAGGCTGCTGCAACTTTAGTATTTAGAGGACCTAGAAGGGGGAGGTTTAGCTTGAGTTTGTCACTGATCCTTTTGCCTTTGGGCTGTTGTATGGCATAATGCAAGGATGCGCTGATGCTAATGATAAATCCGGCGGTGAGCCACCAGTAATTTCTTAAAAAATCACTAATACTAATCAGGATTATGGTGGGCATGGGTAGAACGCTCTTGGTGTCTTCAAATACCTTGGTGATGTTAGGAACGATGAAGGTTAAAAGAAGAAAAAGTACTATTGCACCAACAAACACCATGAAAAAAGGATACATAAGGGCTGCATTGACGCGAGACTTCATGGCTTCACGTTGTTCGCCGAATTCGGCAAGACGTTCAAGTACCACATCAAGGGAGCCGGAGGTTTCTCCAGCCCTGACCATGTTGATGTAAATTTTAGAGAAAATACGTGGATGATCGCTAAGTGCCTTAGTTAACGAGTTGCCCTCGTTGACCGCATCTTTCACTTGAGCTATGATTTTTTGCAGGGCTTGATTTTCAGTCTGTTCAATTAAGCCGTTTAACGCCTGTACCAAAGGTATCCCAGCATTTAGCAAGGTTGCCAATTGACGGGTGATAAGATGAACTTCTTGAGAGCGTACTCTTTGCGCGGAGAGTATGGAGGCGAGCTTTCCAACTTGACGGTTTCTAGATAGCGGCGTAGTTTCCTTGATGTCAACTGGGTAGTTGCCAGCATGGCGGATTTTTTGCCGTGCCGCACTGTTGCTCTCGGCATCAATGATGCCTTTTATTTTTTTACCGGCTTCTGTAAGGGCGCTATATTCATAGACGGGCATGGTATGTTTATCGTCTCTATTTTTGGGCCGGACGGGAAAGCGACATGAATTTC
>JAOTSI010000371.1 GCA_029865005.1 Desulfobulbaceae bacterium | reverse complement strand
AATCAGAGCCCCTATAAAAGGTTTTCCTTCCCCCACAACTATGGCTTGTAGGAAAAGGGGATCCTGAAGGATGGCTGTTTCCAGGTCAGTGGGCGAGATTTTTTCACCGGTAGAAGTAACCAGAATATCTTTAAGTCTCCCGAGGAGATGGATTCGACCGTCGCGAATATCGGCCATGTCACCGGTTTTTAACCAGCCTTCTTGATCATAGGTGTCTTTGGTTCCGGCTTCGTTTTGCCAGTAGCCGAGCATAAGGCCAGGACTTTTAATAAGAAGCTCATTGTTGGGTCCGATTTTTACCTTAACACCTTGAAGGGGAGGGCCAACTGATTCCGGTACATTATTTTCTATTGAATTGGCACTAACTACCGGGCCAGCTTCGGTAAGACCGTATCCCTGCACAAGCTTGATATTTAAGGCGAGGAAAAACTCGGAAACTTTTACTCCTAAAGGAGCTCCACCGCATACTGTCAGTCGCAGTCGTCCTCCGAAACTGTCCAGGACTTTGTCAGCGATTTTTCCTTGTAGGATTGAGTCGATTGGGCGCAAATATATGGGAAGTTTTTTGCCTTCTTGTTGCTCGCTTTTGAAACGTCTTTTTCCTATTGTAAGGGTCCAGTCAAATAGTTTAGCGGAAACACCTTTGGCCTTATCAAGTCGATCCATGATCCGGCCGAAAATATTTTCATAAATTCTTGGGACACCTATCATGGCAGTGGGGCGAATTACACGCATGTCCTCGGCTAGATGTTTAGTAGAGCGAGCATATGCCACAGTGGCACCAGCCATCATTGGAATATAATAACCAACCGTTCGTTCAAAGGAGTGGGAGAGTGGAAGAAACGAGAGAAAGATGTCTTCCTGATAAACCGGTACTGTTTTGAGGATGGCCTCAGCATTTTTCAAGATGTTGTTATGGGAGAGGATAACACCTTTAGGTTTGCCTGTTGTACCGGAAGTGTAGATGATGGAAGCTGGTAGGTTAGGGTCTCTTACATCAAAAATTTTATTGTCTATGGCATGGGCGGGGAGTAGTTGGGAAAGGCAATCGCATGATATCCCAGGTATTTTAACAAGAAATTTTCCGTCATTGACCGCGATGATATTATTTAGATCTTTGCAGGAGTTTCGGCATCTGGCGAGCATCTGGTATTGTTTGGTATCTTGAATAATAAGTGCTTTTGAGCCTGAATCCTGCAAGATGTATGCAGTGGACTCCACGTTGTCGTGGGTGTAGAGCGGAACGACCAGGAGGCCGAGGGAAAGAGCAGCTTGTTCGCAGAGAACCCATTCTGGTCCGTTATTTAATAAGAGGGCAACTCTGTCACCTGCTTTTAGATTCAGTTTTGCAAAGGCGCTGCGACGACGTAGCATTTCTTGATAAATGTCCTGCCAGGTGAATGACATCCATTCGCCAAACTCACCATAAGCTTTATATGCTATGTCGTTAGGGGATTTAAGCATTCTAAGCCGAAATAAATCCGGTAGTGATAAGGCCTGTGAGCTGAGTATATAATCAGCAGAAAATCCAGGTGGCGCAGTAGGTTTATTTTCGGGTCCCGGCATCTCTTCTCTCCTAGAGTTTTATCCTGAATCACAGAGTATTCGTTCGCCTGTCCGTAGGAGGCGTGAGGTTAAATGTTTCGATGGGTTAATTTGTGAATTGTGTAGTCAATTATTTAAAGATATAGGTCGGTATAGATGTTGGGTAAAAAGGTGAATGTGTCTCTCGTGTGCAACAGTTTGTACTTATTTATGATGTTGATGATGGGCATTCTCTTTACCTATCAGTTTTTGCGTGTACAGATAATATAAATTATTATCTCTTTATATAATAGCATGGAATGTATTGGCAATCAATCTAATAAGCTAAGTGGTAAAGGTAGGGTTTGTTCAACGGTAGGGATGGTGGGTGGTTGAGAAGAATCAGAATTAGTGTTTTTATTTATTTGTAATCAGAGTTTTTGGCGCATGGTAGGCTAGTTATCTAAATATTAGGACACACAGCCTTTTCAGCATAGATGTGCTATCGCGAGTAACGGCAAGTGCATATATCTGAACCACCTGTGTCTACTAATTATATTGCGGTGTATCAAGTAACTGCTAGTTACAAACCCTGTGAATAGGTACTATTTGCCAGCTTGTTATTATGGCCTATTATTAGGCAGATCATTTGTGTTGGCGAGTTAAAATTGGCTGAGAATGCCATAGCTTACTTAGGGGCTGGAAATAAATAATTCATATTTTTGGAACATCTGCTTCAGGCTATATTTCGCCTTTCCTCAAAAACCAAATCCTCCAATTAGATCTGCTAGTTTTTCTATTTGTTTCAATCGGATCTAAATCATGGTGCGAATTTCAATAGCCTCATAATTTCCCCCATCCCTTACTTATCAGGTTGTACTTAAAATTAGGGTGATAAGGTTATTGATTGCCGGTTTTATTGAGGGGTGACACCATTTTGTATTGAAGGCTTTTGATCAGTGTGTAAGCACTTGGCGCTATTTCCGGTTTATTACAGGTAATGCTGAATAAGACAAACGAATCATCAGCGATGGCATGGGCGTTGATGGTGAGGGGATGTTCATGGCCTTCAGGATCCGTATAGCTGGATTGTTCAAAGACCAATAGGTGGTAGAATTCATTATTTTCATCAATGGAGATTATGGCTTTGGGAGGTACTCTTTCCCGTATTTCAGTGAGTAATGAGATTTTACTTTGCCTATTATTAAAATAGGTTATCCAAATTGTTAGATCCTTATTCCAAAAGACCTGACTTTTTTCTTTAGGCAGCATAAACATCTCATGGGAGAGAAAAAGCCGCCAATTATCTGAAATATTCGTTGTACCGATAATTAGTTGTTTTTGAATTTTTGGTTTTCCTGCTTCAGAGCTAAAAGCATCATTGATGCTGGTTAGTGGCAAGAGTACCGAAGAGCAAATCATAAATATTATAGTATTAATGATGTGGTAGGTAGTTGGTTTGGTATTTTTATGGGTCATGGTTACGAGTAGTTATGTTTGGGGGGTTCGTATAATAGGTAATTACGATACCTATTATCGTAAAATAGGAATTAGCTATTTTACACTGTTTAATAAATAGGTTAATGACTAGATCCTGATGCAGGATAAAATGTAGTTTTATCATGATAAGCATTAACAGGTTTATACTAATACACTATTAGGGAAAGGGGGAGTAAATGTTGCGAATTATTTCATGGTCGGTTGGTCTTGTACTTATGTTTGTTCAGGCGTCACTTTTGTATGCCCAGCAAAGTGAGTATACAATTATAACGACGGAGCAGCTTAAGGAACGGATAGATACCAGAGGGGGGGAGTTAACCATTGTTGATGCCAGGGGAGTGGAGGAATACCAAGAAGTCCACATAAAAAATGCCATAAATATTCCGGCAAAAGAGTTTGAAAAATATTTAGGTAAGTTACCCTCTAATAAAAATGCTGAGGTTATTTTTTATTGTAACGGTATTAAATGTGGGAAAAGTAAAAAGGCTGCAAAAAAAGCTCTAGTAGCTGGATATACCAATGTAATTGTATACGCTGATGGTATGCCGGTATGGGAGGAAAAGGGGATGCCCATCTACGCCGGACCTGATTATGAGAAAAGAATTGAGACCACAATAATAAATTCTATAGAGCTTAACGGATTGGTTGAGAGCGGTAAGGATGATTTTACTGTGGTGGATGTACGTGATGAGGAGGAGTTTATGGAAGAACATATACCTGGATCGTTGAATATTCCATTAAAAGGGTTTGCGGCTTCATCAGGGGTTCTTGATAAAAAGAAAATGATAATTGTATATTGTAACTCCGGTGGTCGAAGCTATAATGCCTATCGAAAGCTAATGAAGTTAAGTTATAAAAATATACGCCAAGCCATTTTTCAGGATTGGAAGGAAGCAGGTTTTGGCGTGAAATCCATATAGTCGCGTAGGGCTAGTTGGATTGCTCCTAGGTGTCAGGGGCCGGGTCTTAGAGTCAATGTTGTTGATTTAGATAAAATCTTGTTTGTTTAACGATACGTTGAGATTTGCACAGGGCTGTAGTGCCACCCCCTAGTGGGTGGTCGTCTCTGGCGGTTTTAAGCACGATTTTTCTTAAGTTAACAATATTGGGTCTTAGGATGCGGTCCTTTTTTTTTACATCTTAATTTCAATTTTAAAAAACGTAGCTGGTCACATGACTCGTAACTAGTTGATCGGCGGTTGGTAAGAGTGGAAATCAAAGTTAAGATCGCGGGAGGCGACGAAGTGTCCTCCGGTGATAATATTTATTGGATCATAAGGCTCAATGGTCACATTGCCGATGAGAAGTTCACCTTGTTGATGGAATTGGATGTGATAACGGTATGGCTTATTCATCTCGTGGGAAACGGGGATAACTAGCTGCCATTGTCCATTATTATGGCTTAATGGTATATTGAGTGATTTGTTTTTATCGAGCAAGAGGCCTATGAGCTCGGAATCAGTGATATGAGCGACAACCCCGT
>JAOTSI010000369.1 GCA_029865005.1 Desulfobulbaceae bacterium | reverse complement strand
ATAAGGGAACTGGAAGAAAATAATCTAGCCGAATGGCGTAGGATAGAGCTTTGTCTTCAAGGCGTTCCAAGGGGCGCATACTTATTGTAACCATTGGCGCAACGCAGAAGACGTAGCCATAGACAAGTCAGTCGGCTAGATTATTTTTTGGAAGTTCCCTAATAAACGGGATTAAAAATGAGTGACTGTTCAACAGTTGAGCAGATATGGGTGAATCGGTCGGTAAATTATGTTAAATGAAAATGAATTCGGTTAGATCGTTTACAGTTGTGGTCATGATGAATGGTTACGTTAATTAAATAGAAAGATTCCCGGGGAGTGCTGCATAGGTTTTTTCCGTGGAACAAGAAACCCCTGTTACTTTATAAGAATTGGCCTTCTTCCTGTGACAGGGGTTTCTCCTTTTAAGGAGGTATATATGGGACGGGGACACGAAGATAATAAGGGAGTTGGTAACCGACCGGTTACCGATGAAGCGGTTTTTAAGGTGGTTAAGGAAATTGTCGTAAAATTTATAGAGGTGGGGCGTCTTACTCCGACAAATTTTGAGGAAACATACGATAAGGTGTATGAAGTGGTGAAACGGTCGGTGCAAAACGGTGAGTGATGTGCTCGGATTGGATTCTGATTTAAATAAAGTGCCGGACCAGGTGAGGCATATTCATATTATGGGGGTCTGCGGGACCGGCATGGCTGCTCTGGCAGGTATGCTCAAACATATTGGATATAGGATAACAGGCTCTGATAATAATGTATACCCACCCATGTCTGATTTTCTCCATTCTATTGGAGTAAAGATTATGGATGGTTATGGATCACATAACCTTGAGCCGCGTCCTGATTTGGTGATCGTGGGAAATGTGATCCGGGCTATTAATCCCGAGGCTGTAGCTCTTAAAGAATACGGCATACCCTATCTTTCCATGCCTCAGTGTCTGGCTCATTTTTTTCTGCGTAATAAACATTCTCTGGTGGTCTCTGGGACCCATGGCAAGACGACGACTTCATCAATGCTGGCCACTGTGCTCAATGAAGTTGGTGCCGATCCCGGCTTTATGATAGGTGGTTATGTCGAAGCATTTGGCGGGAATTTTCGCGTTGGGGATGGTAACTATTTTGTAATTGAAGGGGATGAATACGATACCGCTTTTTTTGACAAGGATTCAAAGTTCCATCACTATCAACCCCGTTGTGCCATTCTTACTTCCATTGAATTTGACCATGCTGATATATTTTCAGACCTTGAGGTGATTAAGGATTCCTTTAAACGTTTTGTTTCTCTTATTCCGCCAGAAGGCTTCTTGGTGGCCTTTCATGATGACCCAGTGGTGAGAGAAATTTGTGATAAGGCAGACTGTCGAGTGATTTTTTATGGAAGCAGTGAGGGATGTGATTATAGGCTTGGCGAGCTGCATGGCGATGGGCTTGAGACTGGTTTTACTATAACGGCACCAAAGGGATCCGTTATGGAATATACCCTGGCAATGCCCGGTAAGCACAATGCATTGAACGCTACAGCCGTGATCGCTCTTTTGTCCGGTCTTGGCTTTGAAAAAAACAGGATTCAAGAAGGGCTTTCCATGTTCACCGGGGTGCGCAGGAGACAGCAGATTCGCGGAGAAGTGAACGGGGTAATGGTTATTGATGATTTTGCTCACCATCCCACCGCAGTACGAGAAACCACCGCAGCCTTGCGCTTGGCTTGGCCTGATCGTCGTTTAATTATTGTTTTTGAACCTCGGACCAATTCCAGTAGGCGGGATATATTTCAGGAGCGCTATGGTGAATCTTTTTTTGGCGCTGATCTGGTAGTGGTGCGGGAACATGTCCCCTTAGCTGATGTTGATCCCGCGGAACAATTTTCATCGGAAAAATTGGTTGCAAAGCTGAATCAGGCAGGCATAGCTGCTCGTTATTTCTCAGATACCAATGTGATATTGGATTTTCTCGGTCATGAAACTAGGTCGGGAGATATTGTGGCGGTGCTTTCTAATGGCGGTTTTGATGATATCCATGTTCGTTTGCTAGCCGGGCTTGAGAGTCAAGCTCTAAGAGAAGAAGGGTAACTTAGAGTATAACTTTTATTTTTTCCATCAGCTCTTTACTCAACCGGACAATATCAGGAGACTTGTTGTTGCTTTTACATAGCTTTTCGAGTTGATAGGTTTCTTCGGCTAGTTCCTCCAGGCCCATATTTAGTAAAGCGCCTTTGAGTGAATGTCCCGCCCGGCATAAAGCGAGTAGGTCTTGTTTAGTTGATATTTGTTCGAACTTTTCTAGATGGTCGGCAAGCAATTTTAAGAAACGAGGTAGTACTTCATCCATCTTTTTATCTGGTAAATTATACGCTTTTTTAAAATGAGCTCGTATTTTTTCCCGGTACTCACTTTTTTGCATGAATATTCTCAAGGATATTTTCTTATAGATAAGATTTGAATCTATTTATGATATCTTTTTTTATTCCATTTTTCAAACCATGGTTGTTTGAGTAAACGTTCCATCGTGAAATATATAGATAAAAAAACAGAACAGCAGGTCCGCCAAACCATAGATGATCATTTTCTGTTCGATGGTGTAATTCATGTGGTGGTTGGTGTTTCAGCAGGGCCCGATTCCACAGCTCTGCTTGCAATGTTGATTGAGATGTCTTCAGGTTATGGCGTAACCCCGATAGCGGTGTATGTTGATCATGGATTGCGTCCAAGTGAAGCAAGAGATGAGGCTATGTTTGTACGACAAATAGCCCAAAAGCTCGGAGTGGTCAGTGAGGTGATGACGGTAAATGTAAAAGAGTATGCAAAGGCGGAAAAACTCTCCTTGGAGCATGCAGCTCGTGATTTGCGTTATGAAGCTCTTCGTACGGTTGCCGCAAAATATACAAAGAGCGTTATTGCGGTGGCTCATAACTCCGATGATCAGGCAGAGGAAGTTCTTTTGCGTTTGCTTAGGGGAAGCGGCCGGCTCGGGCTATCTGGAATGAGATATAAGAATGGAGATATCATACGCCCGCTCCTTGATCTCAGTAAGCAAAAAATATTAGATTATTTAAAAGGAATGGGATTGTCTTATTGTCTGGATTCCAGCAATGTTGATGATCGTTTTTTGCGTAACCGAATTCGATTGGAGTTGTTACCTTATCTAGAGAAACGCATTGATAAGGGAGTGCGACAAGCGCTTATTAAAACAGCTTCTATCTTAGCCGAGGATGAAGAGTTACTGGAACAACTTGCTATGGATGGCTACCGGGACTGTGTTCAAAAAGAGCAAAATGTTGGAAATACCGAAGCTGTTTTGCTGAAAGATCCGTTTTGTTGCCTCAGCGGAGCACTGCAAAGAAGAGTGGCGGAAAAGCTCCTTTGGCAACTTGGGAGCAGAGCCCATTACGATCATATTATGAAAATCATCCAAGCTGCCCACAAAGGGGTAACAGGCACAGAACTCCATTTTAAACGAGGATTGCGGGTTGGTGTGGAACGTTCGGTTCTTCGTTTTTCCTACCCCAAGGGAGTTTGTGCTTGGCGCGGAAGACTTCGAAAAAGGTAAATATTAGTTGTGTACACAAGTACCTAATCGTCACAATGTTGAACCATCCCGTATATTATTTCTGTTATAGCGTGCAGCGGCCCCTAGATAAGTCTGAGGTGGGGTATTATCTCTAAATATTATTAAGCAATTAGTGTTTTGTGTGCTTTGGTTCTTAGCTATGTAAGTTTTATTGGGTAAGCTAGTTTGCTGATCATATTTTACTCTAGAATCGGCTCGATTATTTTGATTGGAGCTTGCAGTATTCGGCTTACAATATTCAGGGCTCTGGAACCGTAGGCCGAAGGGGATAGGGCTGAGACTTCTGGATTAAGTAGATTACCACTAATTTTTAGCGGTATCGCTATCAAAGTACCTTGAAGTATATGTCCTAGAATGGGAGTGTACTTCACTAAAGTGTCAATTGGTTTAAGTGGACATATCAAAATGTTGACGTTGAGTTCATTGCTCTTAAGATCCATCTCCCCCTCAGTGGCGACGATGTCTATGAGCTGCCCATCTACAAAAGCTTCCGATATAAATAGTTTACCATTTTGAAAGATTAGTTTGACTATAAAAGAGTCATATTTGAACTGTTCATTATTTAAATCTGGTAATTCACCGCTGATTAACTGGTGGAACCTAAGATAGGAAAAGAGATTGGTGAAGGTTCCCACCGTTCCGGTGTTTTTAATTTCGCCATTTGCCACAGAGAGATCCAGAGAGCCGGTGATATTTTGTAAGAGCTCCTCGCTATTTTTTCCCTTAGTTACCATGGTGCCGTCGACTCGTAATAAACCGCTCATCTCTTCGGTGGAGGGGCGGCCGGTGAGGCAACCGATAGTATAATTGTTTATCTCGGGTCTGGCATAGGGGGTAAGTTCTAATCTCATATTGTGGGGAGAAAAACTGAATTGACCTAGAGTGGCGATTCCGCATAATTCTGCTTGGTCAATTTTTGCGGTAACCGTTTTGTTATCGATGGTTAAAA
>JAOTSI010000092.1 GCA_029865005.1 Desulfobulbaceae bacterium | reverse complement strand
GGTTGGCTGTGGTTCCGGTTATTGCTAGTTCAGAAGGGCATGGCAGCGGAACTGAAACGGTTCAGCATGAGGCTGCTCCATCTGGGCATGAGGTTGCTACACCTCATCAAAATGGTCATGAGGCTGCTGTTGATGCGCACGGTGCAGTTGAAGGTGGGCATGGTGCAGTGCACGGCGGAAGTTCTCTTACTCCCGTAAAGTTAAAAGATCTTTTCTGGCGAGCGGTTAACTTCCTCCTTCTTGCCACTCTTCTCATCTATTTTCTTTCCAAGCCCCTTAAGAACGCACTTGACAGTCGTCGTCACCAAATCAAGGAAGAGCTGGAGAATCTACAGCTTAAACGAGATGAGGCAGAACGTACCTATCGGGAATTTGAATCCCGCCTCTCCGGTATGGAGAAGGAGATGGAGGTAATTGTCGAGAAAGCCATAGCACAGGCTGAAAATGAAAAAGTGCGTATTTTGCAAGAAGCTGAGAAAGCTGCCGAGGATATCCAAAAGCAAGCACAAGCAGCTATTCAAGCTGAAATAGTGGATGCTAAGAAAACGTTGTTGGAAGATTCTGCTGACCATGCTGCTACCATGGCTGAGCAAATGATTGTCAAGAACCTGACCGCTGGCGATCAGGTTAATATTACCGAACAGTATTTAACCAGAGTGGGTGCGGTACAGTGAGACAAACAATATTAGCGAGGCGTTATGCCAAAGCTCTTTTCTCCCTGGGGAAAGAGAAAAATTTGATAGAGAGTTACAGTGAAATACTCTCTGGGATTGCTAAGCTCTACGATGAGGGAACATTGGTAGTTGATTCGTTGACCAATCCGCTGTACCCCCTTGAGGCTAGGCAAAAAGTAATGGCGGCCATTGCCGAAGGTTCAGGCGCGGATGCTATTATGAAAAGTTTCCTCAATCTATTGGTTGAGAAAAAACGGGCGGAAATACTACCCGATATCGCCCATGAGATGCAGGTTATGGTTGATGAAGAACAGAATATCAGCCACGGCACTGTTACCTCCGCGATAGAGCTTGAAGACTCGTTAAAAAATAATATTCAAGCTACACTTGAGAAAATTACGGGAAATAAAATTACTCTTGAAACACACGTTGATCCTTCGATAATCGGTGGCGTCATTGCCAAAGTCGGAGATTTGGTGTTGGACGGAAGTATAAGGACGCAACTTAATGGATTAAAAGAATCTATCAAGGGGAGATAATAGTCAAATGCAAATCAAAGCCGAAGAAATAAGCCAGATTATCAAGGATCAGATCGCTGGCTACGAAACAGATGTTGATCTTAAAGAAACCGGAACTGTTTTATCCGTTGGTGATGGTATTGCCAGGGTATACGGTGTCGAAAACTGTCAGGCCATGGAGCTTCTTGAGTTTCCTGGTGGTATTTTTGGACTGGCACTCAACCTTGAGCAAGACAACGTTGGTTGTGCTGTTCTGGGTGACGTACGTAATATCAAAGAAGGTGATATTGTAAAGCGTACCGGAAAAATTGCCGAGGTACCTGTTGGGCCAGAAATGGAAGGCCGCGTAGTTGACGGTATTGGTCAGCCCATCGATGGTAAGGGTCCTGTTACCGCCAAGGAAACCAGAAAGATCGAGGTTCTCGCACCTGGTGTTATTCAAAGAAAAGGTGTACATGAGCCATGTTACACTGGCGCTAAAGCCATTGACTCAATGACTCCGGTTGGTCGTGGTCAGCGTGAGTTGGTTATTGGTGATCGTCAGATTGGTAAAACAGCCGTCTGTGTTGATGCCATCATCGCTCAAAAAGAAACCGATGTTCATTGTATCTATGTTGCCATAGGTCAGAAAAAATCAACCGTTGCTCTTGTTGTTGAAGCACTTCGTAAACACGGTGCCATGGAATACACCACCGTTGTTGCTGCTTGTGCCTCTGACCCAGCACCAATGCAGTATATTTCTGCATTCGCCGGTTGTTCCATGGGTGAATATTTCCGTGATAACGGGCAACACGCTCTCATCATTTATGATGATCTTTCCAAGCAGGCCGTCTCTTATCGTGAGCTTTCCCTGTTGCTGAGACGTCCTCCTGGACGTGAAGCATTTCCTGGAGATATTTTCTTTAACCATTCTCGCCTGCTGGAACGTGCCTCTAAGGTAAGTGATGAGCTGGGAGCCGGTTCATTGACCGCTCTTCCCATTATCGAGACCCAAGCTGGTGATGTTTCTGCTTATATCCCCACTAACGTTATATCCATTACCGATGGTCAGGTTTATCTTGAGCCAAGCCTCTTTTTCGCAGGTGTTCGTCCGGCGATTAATGTTGGTCTCTCCGTATCTCGGGTTGGTGGTGCTGCGCAGGTTAAGGCAATGAAACAAGTTGCTGGTACCCTTAGGCTTGATCTTGCTCAGTATCGTGAGCTTGCCGCATTTGCCGGTTTTGGTTCCGATCTTGATGCTGCAACTCAGGCCCAGTTGACCAGGGGAGAGAGATTAGTTGAGATTCTCAAACAACCTCAGTATCAACCCCTGTCCATGGAAAAACAGGTATCCATTTTGTTTGCCGGTGGTAAAGGATTCCTTGATACCTTGCCCGTTGACACCTTGGCTGACTATGAGAAAGAACTCTTCACCTATATTGAAAGCAACGAACCGTCTATTTTTGAAGAACTCAAAGAGAAACAAGAAATTTCTTCATCTCTTGAAGAGAAAATGAAAAAGACGATGACCGCTTTCGGACAGACCTTCAAGGCTACCAAGGGCCTTAATTAAGCATAAGGAATAGACCCATGCCTGGATTAAAGGATGTCAAAACCAAAATAACCGGTGTCAAAAAGACTTCGCAGATTACCAAGGCCATGAATATGGTTGCGTCTGCTAAGTTACGCGGCGCGCAGGAGAAAATGGAGTCATTTAGACCCTATACTGCTAAATTCACGGCCGCCATGGGTAATCTCTCAGGTGGTATGGAAGGTGGTAATCTTCCTCTGATGGAAGCTCGCGATATTTCCAATGTGGAAATCGTAGTGGTTACCTCAGACCGTGGATTGTGCGGAAGCTTTAATAGTGCCATTATTACAATGGCCGAAAAATTAATGCTTAAGTACCAATCCGAGGGTAAGGATGTCAGTTTTGTCTGCGTCGGCAAAAAAGCTTTTCAGTACTTTCGTAAAACCGGAAAGGTAAGAAAGTCCTATAACGATATCATGGGTACATTCCAAATGTTTAATGCCCGTGAGATTTCACAGGATTTAGCAGCAAATTTTATTTCCGGTGGGAGTGATCACGTTGATCTGGTCTACGGCAAATTTCATTCCGTGGCCTCCCAAAAACCAGAACGTGAGGAACTTCTACCCATTAAACCCATAACCGATTCCGAGGGTTCAACCCAAAAAACGGAAATCACCGGCGCATATACCTATGAGCCGGAGCCGGGTGAGATCATGGAAGTACTTCTCCCACTTTACTTAAACGTTCAAATCTATCACGCCATGCTGGAAGTGGGAGCCAGTGAACACGCGGCTCGGATGACCGCGATGGATAACGCCACCAATGCATGTAAAGACATGATTGACCAACTCACCTTGCTTTATAATAAAGCGCGGCAGTCGGCCATTACCGGTGACTTGATGGATATTGTCGGTGGCGCAGAGGCGTTAAAAGGATAATTAACAACATGAGTGCATGGAATCTGATAGAGGAGGCCATTTCAAATGGGTGATACACGCGTAGGTAAAATTATACAGGTAATTGGTCCCGTTGTGGACGTTGAGTTCGAACCTGGAGATCTGCCGGAGATTATGAACGCTTTGTTCGTAACTAACCCGGCTATTAATGATGACGCTGACAACCTTGTAGTCGAGGTTGCCCAGCATCTTGGTGATAATGTAGTAAGAGCTGTTGCCATGGATCAGACCGATGGTTTGGTTCGGGGCATGGAATGTCGTGATTCCAATGCACCCATCGAAATTCCGGTTGGTGAAGCAGCACTTGGTCGCATCATGAACGTTGTTGGACGTCCGGTTGACGGCAAAGGCGATATCAAATCAGCCAAAAAAATGGCTATTCATCGTCCCGCGCCTGCGTTTACCGAGCAAGATACTGAGGTTAACGTTCTTGAGACCGGTATTAAAGTAATCGATTTGCTCGTTCCATTCCCTCGGGGTGGTAAAATGGGGCTCTTCGGTGGAGCTGGTTGTGGTAAAACAGTTATCATGATGGAGATGGTTAACAACATCGCCATGCAGCATGGTGGTATTTCTGTTTTCTGTGGTGTTGGTGAGAGAACTCGTGAAGGTAACGATCTCTACATGGAGATGAAAGAGTCCGGCGTACTTCCGAAAGCAGCCCTGGTTTACGGTCAGATGACCGAGCCTCCAGGAGCCCGTTCTCGTGTTGCACTCACCGGGTTGACTGCTGCTGAATATTTTCGTGATGAAGAGGGCCAGGACGTTCTTTTCTTCGTTGATAATATTTTCCGTTTTACTCAGGCTGGTTCTGAGGTTTCCGCCCTTCTTGGTCGTATTCCTTCCGCGGTTGGTTATCAACCGACTCTTGCTTCTGATCTCGGTGCCCTTCAAGAGCGTATTACTTCAACCACCAAAGGTTCCATTACCGCTGTCCAGTGTGTATATGTTCCTGCGGATGACTTGACTGATCCTGCTCCGGCAACCACATTTGCTCATCTTGACGGTACTGTTGTTCTTTCCCGTCAAATCTCCGAGCTTGGTATTTATCCTGCGGTTGATCCTTTGGATTCAACTTCACGTATTCTTGATCCCAACGTTGTTGGTGAAGATCATTACCTTACCGCTCGCGGTGTTCAGCAATCATTGCAGAAATACAAAGATTTGCAGGATATCATCGCTATTCTCGGTATGGACGAGCTCTCTGAAGAAGATCAGTTGGTTGTTAGCCGGGCAAGGAAAGTACAACGTTTCCTTTCCCAACCCTTCCATGTAGCCGAGGTATTCACCGGTATGGATGGTAAATACTGTAAGGTTGAAGATACGGTACGTGGTTTCAAGGAAATCCTTGAGGGTAAGCATGATGACCTGTCTGAAAACGCTTTCTACATGGTGGGAACCATCGAAGAAGCCGTTGAGAAAGGTAATAAGGAAAAAGCTGCGGCATAATAGGCGGCAACGTTACACCAGAGGCATACAGTCATGGCAACAATAAATCTTGAAGTCGTAACTCCCACCGGACCGGTCATCAGCACTGATGTTGATATCGTTACTGCGCCCGGTCACGGAGGCGAATTCGGTGTCCTCGCCAACCATGCGCCGTTTCTGAGCACTATTAAAACCGGAACGCTGAGCTTTAAAAGGGATCGTGAAGTTAAATACCTCATGGTCAGCGGTGGTTTTGCCGAGGTTTCTAACAATAAGATTACTTTTCTTGTTGAAAGTGCCGAATATGGATATGACGTGGACGTGGATCGCGCAATCAGTGCCAAGGAAAGAGCCTTGAAACGGATTGCTCAGGCCCAGCAAAAAGGTGAACAAATTAACCTCACCCGTGCGGAAGCCGCCCTGCAAAGAGCACTGGCACGCATTCAGGCCGCGGAGAATTCACGGCAAGGATAATTTTTCCCTTCGTATTTAGTTTTTTCTCAAGGCCGATCCTTTCCTGGATCGGCCTTTTTTTATTTTTTTTCGCACCCATCTTGACAGCCATAAATATCGGCGTTCCCAGCGAATTATGCACGCGCGTAATTTTTCATATCTTGGCTTTTAATATTTTGACCTTAAATAAAATACAATGATAAGGAAGATACTGATTCATAGCTTTGAATCTTATACCTGGATAGTATTTTGATTATGATTGACATTGATTCGATAATTCAATTAGCATATCTACCATAACTAAAGACGAGTTTCTTATAGTAAGAGAGTCTAATTTCTAGTTGTCATCAAGGAGAGGCAATAGGCGCATAGTAGCGATACATAATTGTTGTCAAAAAGGTAGCAGGCTAACAAGACAAACCGGTAAGTGCAGGTTCCGGTATGGGATAATTTTTTTCTAAAGTCCTTGATGTACTTGTAATTTTTCGCTGGTCGCAAGGAGGAGCAATGATGTTTGAATATACTCGGACAAACGTCATAGATATAAAAGAATATCAAGTTAAAGACTTCGAAAAAAAGGTCCCGGTATTAACATGTATGACTGGCAATAATGTTGGCCGTAGAATTATGCTCGCTGACGATCGTATAACATTGGGACGATCACCTGATGCTACAATTATGCTTTTTGATTCCCATGTTTCACGTATTCATTTGGCTTTTGATTACGACCCGATACGAAAAGAATATCGTATTCAAGATCTTGGGAGTTCTAACGGTACGCTTTTAAACGAGACCCGTGTTTCAAATGCAATAATTCAAAATTTCGATAAAATTACAATTGGTACTACGTTGTTGCGTTTTAGCTGGGAAGACGCATTGGACATGCTGTATCAAGCCGAGATTGACCAGTTATTAAATATCGATGAATTAACTGGTCTAATAGTTAAACGCCGATTTGACGAAGAATTAAATCGTTATGTTGCAGTTGCCACCAAGCAATGTGATGGACTAGCGATGATGATGATGGACATTGATGGAATAAAGGAAATAAATGATACTCATGGTCATGCCTTTGGCTCTTATACCATTTCGGAGACAGGTTGGTTGATCAAAACCATAATCGGGCAAAAGGGATTGGCAAGTCGTTTCGGGGGTGATGAATTTATGGCTTTTTTCCCAAATGTTGAAGCCAAAGAGGCGCGCCGAATCGCAGAAGAAATCCGTAATAATGTTGAAATGTACCCCTATGAGAATAACGGAATCCCTTTCAGGATGACTATTAGCCTTGGGGTAAGTCAGTTGAATGTCGATGATAGTATAGAATCGTTGTTGAATAGAGCTGATAGGGCACTTTATAAGTCTAAAAGATCTGGTAGGAATAAGGTAAGTGTATTTGTCTAATATTTTAGTTTAGTTTGTGTTATTTTATTATATGGTTATGAGTAAGCCCGCTTCCCAAGTAATAAATAGGTGGGGGAGATACAAATATTCATGCTTTAGCCTAGAGCTCTCATTAATTGGAGGTCATAGCGGTTCCCCCACGGCGCGGGTCTCCAACCCCGCCTTTCCCTGGGATCAGAGCGTGGACTCCACCAAAATAAATATCTTGGATGGTCCAGGGGGTAAGTGGAACCAATTTATCTAAGGTCGTAACTGCAGACTGACTGTAACCTGGTTCCATATGAATGGTTTTGCCGTCCCAATGGATACGGGGGCTGTTTATAGCTTGGTTGAGATTGAGCTTAAAGTCGAAAATATTGGAGAGTACCTGTACTATTGCGGTGCGGATACGCTTACTCCCGCCGCTGCCAATAACCAACTGTATTGCTCCCGCTTGATCGAGTACCACGGAAGGTGACATCATGGATGCCACTCTTTGTCCTGGCTGGCAGGCATGAAAACCTTCTGGGTGCAAGTCGTCTTCACCCATCATGTTATTGAGCATAATCCCCGTGCCCGGTACTATATAACCAGATCCTTCTCCGTTGGAGGTGGTCATGGAAGCGACATTGCCGTCGTGGTCAACTATACTTACATGGGTAGTTCCCCTGGAAAAGGTCCTACCATTTTGTAAGCGTGCTTTAATAGGTACGTCCGGGTTAAAGTTCATCCCGGCTTCCCGTAATTCGTCTGTTTTTATTAATGTTTTGGCTAGTCCCTTCACATGGTCATTTGTTCCCCATTGGAGTTTTGTAAAATCCTGTTGTTCCAAAAGCTGTAAGGTAAGTGCGATAAGAGAGCCGCCAAAGGAAGGGCTGGGATTAGTAAATACCCGCACGCCACGATAGCTTGCTTCTAGTGGCCGGCGTTCTATGACTCGGTACTCTCGTAAGTCCTTGAGAGTGAGAAGTCCTTGCCTGTCATGCATATCCTCTGCTATTTTCTCTGCTAATGGTCCATCGTAAAATCCCCGACTTCTTCCATCTGCCAATTGCTCCAAAAAATTAGCAAAATCATAATTATGAAACATGTCCCCATGTTGTAGTAAACTTCCATTTGGAGCGTATATCTTGCGTCCCTCTACGTTAAGGGTCATAATCGGGTAGAGCAAATTTAAGACATAAGCTTGTTGCTGCTTAAGTCGTATCCCATCTCGCGCCAGTTTGATAACGGGTTGCAATATTTTTCTTAAGGAAAGACGACCAAGTTTTTCATGAACATGTAGATAACCCAAGAGATTACCAGGCACAGCCACAGAGCCCATACCAATATTAAAAATTTGATCACATGAAGGAAATTTTACTGTAATTGGAAAAAAATGAGGTTCAAGCTCTTGTTCCGTTAGGCCACGACCAGGAGTGTCACTGAAGAAATCATACAATATTGTTTCTCCGTTACATGGGTGGGCGAGCAAGAAACCACCACCCCCTAACGATGTTAATCCTGGTTCAGCCAATGCCCCGGTTAAACCAGCCGCCACGACAGCATCAAAACAATTACCTCCTGCTTCCATGATCTCCATGGCCGCATTGCACACCAGTGGATGTCCGGCTGCCACTATGGCCTTGCCCCTGCTCATTGATTAAACCTTTGCATTTGTTCGCTGAGCATCAATTTGAAATCGCCGTGTCGATTATAATGTTGCCTTTGAAAATGGGCTGAGGTTCCGTTATCTAAAATATCTGAAACATATTTAAGATACCTATGGGTTCCTTGCTCACTAGCTGCATCAGAGACCATTTTTAGTAAATCAATGCTCGCTGCGACAAATGATTTATGTCGTCCACGCAGAGGACTGATATATGTACCATCAAGGCCGTAGCGGGATGCATGCCATTTATTATTCAGCATGACTTCACGAAAAGGAGGTAATTTAAATTCTTGTTTACTCAGCGTGATAACCAAAGCCTGTATCAAAGCAACCACTCCGAGAATATCATGGAATTTGCCAGGTAAATCGCAGATTCTAATCTCTACTGTACCGAAATCTGGATGAGGACGTACATCCCACCATATTTCCTTAATATCATGTAGGATGGTACCTTCCCTAAGTACTTCTATTAATTCCTTAAACCTTTTCCAGCTGCCAATGGTCTCCGGAACTCCAGAACGGGGTAGAGATTTAAAGAGATTGGTGCGGTAGGAATAAAATCCTGAGTCTTCTCCCTCGAAATAGGGCGAAGAGGTAGTGAGAGCGAGCAATATGGGTAAAAAGGGTCGAATAGTATCACAAACCCGAATAGTGGTGTCCGCATCCGGTAACCCAATATGGACATGCAAGGCCTGGGTTATGAGTCGCCGACCTGCCATTTGTACATCATGTAAAATCTCACTATATCTGGCGGCTGGTGAGATATGGCGGTTTTGAACAAGGGCAAAAGGATGAAGGCTACCAGCGTGGACCAGCGCGTCCATCTCATTAGTTAATTTGTTACAAATTTTAAATAGTTCCAGTAGTTCTTCTTCTACTTTCGTCATATTGGAACAGATTCCGGTGCATATCTCCACCATGGAGCAGATAAATTCAGCCTTGATATTCCCTTTTAAAGAGTCATCTACCCGAGCGAGAAGTTGGGGCGCTAACGGGATTAAATCAAGGGATTGTTCATCGAGAAGCTGCAGTTCCAGTTCAACCCCGATGGTATAGGGTTTACTTGGGATGAATTCCAATGGTTCCATGTTCCAGTCACCTCATTTATCGTAGTTGCTTATATAATTTACAACTAAGCGAAATAAGAAGTAAGATTGTAAGTGGCTATAGGCGACTCAGATTTGTATAGTTACCGTAGCTCCTATATTATCTCTGTTTGGGTGGAGGGTCACTGGGTGAATTGAGGTTCTTGTGACCACATATTATTTAACAGATCAAGCCTCTCGTAATTCTTTAATCCGTTCAAGAGCCAAAAGTGCTGTATTTGCCAAAAATTGTGCGCCAACCGGCAAGACATCCTCGTCAAAATCAAAATGGGGACTATGGGCTGGAACATCGCCCAAGCCCTCTTTTCTTGCACCAAAACGAACCAAACAACCAGGTACTTTTTTAAGATAAAAAGAAAAATCTTCCCCACCCAGGCTGGGCTGGGGTAATCCTTTTACATTCTCCGCACCCACGGTATCCATGGCCGCTTTTTTTGCAATTTGTGCAGCAACAGGGTTGTTTATCACTGGTGGATACCCTTCAGTTAGAGCAAAAGTAGTTTCTACTTGATAGAGATTTTCCATGGCTTTGACCATGCGGCTCAGTCCGGTAATGATGGTCTCTCTAATATTTGGATGGGTTGTACGAATGGTTCCTTGGAGTAAGGCTTGCGCGGCAATGGCATTGGGTGCTGTCCCACCGTTAATCTTGCCCACCGTGACCACCGAAGGGAAGGACGGGTTTACTTCACGGGAAACCAGAGTTTGAAGACTCATGACCAGAAGACCAGCCACCACGATACAATCTGCGGTTTCATGGGGCTTTGCCGCATGACCCCCCTTAGACTGTATTTGTATGGAAAACTCATCGGCATAGGCGCAAATCAACCCTGATTCCACTCCAATTTCATTTACTTTAAAATGACGATCTATATGGCCAGCGAAAATGGCCTCCACCCCTTCCAGTCCACCATCGGCTATCATTTCCCGAGCACCTCCCTTTCCTTCCTCAGCGGGTTGAAAAAGTAAGACAACCCGCCCTGGCAAAGATGTCTTTTGCAACATAGCTGCTGCACCAAGGAGCATAGCCACATGCCCGTCGTGCCCGCAACCGTGCATAATGCCAGGTGTTCTTGATGAAAAAGACAGTCCGGTTTGCTCTTCCAGAGGCAATGCATCCATATCAGCACGCAAGGCTACACAGGGGCTGTTTGGGTCTTGTTTGCCAATCGTGGCTACTATCCCCGTTTTACCTATATTTTCTTTGTAATATATCCCCAATCCGGTCAGCTTCTTACCGATAAAAAACGCAGTTTCATACTCCTGAAAAGCAAGTTCTGGATATTGATGGAGATGGCGGCGAATACCACGCATCCAAAAGATTAAATCACTGTCTGGTGTTTTAACGATATTCATTCTTTTCCGTCTGTGTGCTCTGGGTCCAACATTTTGATAATTTGTCATTTAGATCTTTACTGTAAATCCTGTAATTAGCAATATCTCAAGGATTACATTTTATCAATCATCTATCTTATATATTTTGCCACATAATGGTGAAGGATAGAAATAAAGAGTGGTTTAACAGGTTGAAAGTGTAATTTAGATGCTCACCCGGTACTGCTATTGTGAATTTAGTTAAAGATTATTAATGATATTTTGTTAAGTTTCTAGGGAGATGTTGGAAAAATTATCCTAAAAGATTAAATTAATAAATTAACAGAACGATAGCATAATAATTAAACCATATAAGGATGGCAACTAATGGAAAAACAAACATTCATCCTGTGGGTCATGATCTCAGTCTTCCTCCCAGCCTGCACTTTTTCGCCAATGATAGGTGTGGAGGGAGATTTTCAGCTCACAGTGGCTCACATGAATGATACTCATTCTTTCATTGAGCCTGCTCTATTAAAAGTGACCCCGATGGGTGAAGATGCTTTTACAGTGGAGACTAGCGATATTGCCCGTACCGTTACCAAGGTTGCACAATTACGCAGTGAGCATCCAAACCTACTTTTTCTCCATGCTGGTGATATGACTCAGGGGAGTTTTTATTCCATGCGTTACCATGGTGATTCTGATTTGTTCTTTTTTAACCTCATGGAGCTTGACGGTATGGTGACCGGCAATCATGAGTTTGATCATGGACCTGAAAAACTAAGTGAGTTTATCTCTAAAGCACAATTTCCATTTCTTGTTGCCAATATCGAAAGTCAAGAAGATGCATACCTGCAAAATTCATTTTTTCCTTATAAGATAAAATATTTAAATAATGAACCGGTGGGCATCATAGGACTGGTTACCAAAGAGGTGGCGGAGATCTCTTCACCTGGTAAAGA
>JAOTSI010000336.1 GCA_029865005.1 Desulfobulbaceae bacterium | reverse complement strand
GACACCTCAGCCACAGGTGCGGTTTCCGATAATCTACCCCGGTAGATCCAACCATCTTTGCCGGTATTAGTTTCAACTTTGTACCAACGCCCTTCGGTGCTGACCACTTCCACTTCAGTGCCCACATCCAAAGTTGAGATGGTTGATGAACCGGCACCTGGTTCACTCTTAAGTTTAGCATCAGAGGCGGATACCCAAAGTATCTTCTGTGCCATGCCGACTCCGGTTAACGCTATGAAAAACAAACCAACCATGAGCCAAATTCGTAGATGTCGCTTCATAAATTTATCCCCTCTAAACTACATCATTTTTTATATTATCAATAAATTATTCGTACCTGGTCACAGGGTTTATAACTAAGTGAATTAATAAACCGTGAGATAGTAAGTGGTCACAGGTGCCTCAGATAAAACGAGCACTCACTCCACCTTTATAGAACATACTATATAGAGATCACTTCTAGATGCAACTGTTAAAAACATTTACAATCTTACAGCATATTAAATTAGAAATCCAAAGCCTACTACATATATGTAATAATTTAGAAGGACTCATTTAACTTTAGCCTGCATCATTTGTACCTCCGGTCCCCGAAGATAGGATATAACCACGCCGACCAAAACGATCACCACTGCTCCGGTCATGGCTGTATGAAAGGCTTCCATAAACATCGGCTCCAGATCCGGTCGGTATATTTTTAAATGTTCACCGCCACTCAATCGATAAAAAGTGCTATTAAACACAGCTCCACTCAGCGCCACCCCAAGAACCATACCAAGATTTCTAGCTGCAGCCACTGTACCACTGGCCACTCCACGCCGATGGGGAGGTACATTATTCATAGCAGTAGCACTGTTGGGCGGAATAAAAACAGCCATCCCTATCCCGGCTAGAGCCAATCGCCAAATAATATCAAAAACCGAAGCTCCAGCCGATAGCAAGGATAACAGGTAAAGGGCCAGGGCCACTATCCCAGACCCCATGGTGCACAACAATCGAGAGCCGATACGATCCGACAGAGCCCCGGATATGGGGGAAATAACAAAAAGAAAAACGAAAATAGTGGCCATCATATAACCTGCCTTATCCACAGGAAAACCAGCAGGATTTATAAGATAAAAAGGCATCAGAAAAACCAGGCTGAAAAGACCGGCAAAGATAATAATCGCCGCGAGAATGGGCAAGGCAAATAGACGGATGCTAAACAAGCTTCCATCCAAAATGGGGTGCACCGTTTTACGCTCCACCAGGACCAGTACAGCAGCGCTAACCAGGCTCAATCCGGCAAGTAACAAAATGGGTGAGGAGAAATAGCCCCATTGATGCCCGTGGGTTACGGATAACAATAATGACCCCAAACATAGGGCAAGCAATATCGCCCCTGGCCAATCAAAGGTCTCTGGACGCGAGCTATCCGCCTGACTGCCTTTAAGAATATAATAGACCAAACCTGCGGTGACCAAGCCAATAGGAATATTAATGAGGAATATGGCTCGCCAGGAAAAATAATGGAGCAGCAGGCCACCGAGCACCGGTCCGGTGGTAAGCCCTGAAGCAACCACCGACCCAATAAGACCCAAGGCTCTGCCCCGCTCCGCAGGAGGAAAAGTATCGACAATCAAGGCCGGGGTGCAGGCCATGATCATGGCAGCTCCAAGCCCCTGAAAAAGACGGGCTCCGATCAGCCAGCCGATATTTCCAGCCAGACCGCACAATAAAGAACCCACGGAAAATAGCACCAGCCCAAAACTGTAGACCAAGCGTCTCCCGTGGATATCGCTCAAACGCCCAAAACTCAAAAGAAGGGAAGTAACAGTTAAAAGGTAGATCATCACCACCCACTGTACCGCGCCCACCGAAACATTCAATTCCTTCATAATGGTCGTCACCGCGATATTAACGATGGAACCGTCCAGGGTGGCCATAAAGATACCCACAGCCACCAGAAAAAATACTTGCCACCGACCCGGAGGTCTCCCAGATGGAACTAACTCTTCACTGTTTAACGGAGTCGTTATCATCCACTTTCCCTAGATATTTAAGTGGTTGGCTCTATCTTCCAGTTCAAACTGCTGGACACTCGAGAGAATATATATCACGGCTGACGTTCACCACCAAATAAAGGCACTCACTAAGATCTAACCGAGGCATATTAGTTGCCCAAATCATAAAGTCCGATCAACTAGGAAACATTAAACTATTTCGTCGTAAAAACAAAAAGATGAGCCATCACCCAACTCCCCTTTTCCATACGTAATTTTACCGATCTGCATAATTCAACTTCCAGGCCAACCTCTTTACCCATGTTTTTTATATAATCAGGGTGATGAATATATCGCCCATTGGGTTGCAACACATAGTTACCTTTAGGTACCTCACCGGATTCCACGGTAAAAGCCACTCTACCCCCTTCATCCAACACTGGTGCGACTGACCTGAAAAATGATTCCAGTTCACCAAGATAATTCAAGACATCAGAGGCAACAATCAAGTCAAATGATTCAGAACAATTATCAAGATACTCTACGATATCCCCTTTATACAAGGCAGAATATAGTTTCTTTTCCTTTGCCTTAACTAGCATCCCGGCTGAAAGATCTATCCCTTGAATTTGATCAACCCGGTCGGCAAATACCTCAGCGATTAAACCTGTTCCACATCCAAGGTCCAAAAGATGCTTCACCCTTGGGGGCAACAACGGCTCCAATTCTTCGCGAATCAATTGCGGAACGTTGTAACCAAGCTGTTTAGTTAATTTTTCTTCAAAATTATCGGCAAAATTATCAAAAAGCTGCTCTACATAATTTTCCGGTGGTTTTTCAAGAGTATTTCCAGTAAGAGCTGCTAACATATAAGTGCAGCCTTCCGGATCATAGCCGGATTCTTTGGCATTTGTAAAAGCTTGAATCGCTTCATCCCGTCGGTCTTGCAAATTAAATATCACCCCTAAACCCGCCCATGCTGGACCATGGAGAGGAGAATTACCCAATGCGGAACGATAACAACTTATTGCCTCTTCAAGTTGATGTAACTTACGATAACAATCAGCCATAAGCACAAAAATCTCAACATCCCCTTCCGAATGTTTCAACAGATCATGATAGCAAAGCAAAGCCTCTGCCTGCTCACCTTTGGCAGCCCATGCCAAACCAAGATTAAATAACAAATCGGGATCAAGTTCATTTATCAGGGCAGCCTTCTGATATAAGGCAACAGCATCTTCATACCTGTTTTGTTCATAACGAATAAGCCCGAGGTTATAATAGCCTGCAAAGTTATCCGAATCCAAAGCGCAAACCCGTTCGTAACAAGCTTCCGCTTGTTCCACCATCCCATGTTCATAACCAAGCGCACCTAAAACAAGGAGCTCATGAACTGAAGCAAAGCCCATTGCCAACATCTCCGCGCAAGCACGTTTTGCCTCTTCACCTTGATCGCTGGCAAAACACGCCCTGCCATATGAACACAATACCTGTGAACGTTTTTCTGGATCAAGCACCTTTCCCAACAATTGTCGATAAAGGGAAGCTGATTCAGAAAAAGCATTCTTTTCCATTAACAAAGACGCTTTATTATATAGCGCAATTTCCTGACCTGGTTCTTCTATCAGAACAAGATCATAAAGCAGTATTGCTTCTTCAAATAATCCATTACTATGTTTTTGAAGAGCTTTGTCCATGAGCTCCTCAACCTTTCTTACGTTCTCAACTAAATACTCTCCAGTACGCTTCACACCCAATCACCATTTAAAACTTTGATATTATAGACATAAACTATATAATATTATTTCATGAATTAAAGCATTGTCAGGAAAACAACAAAGGGAAGGATATGCAAACAAAAAAGTTTGCAATAGTTAACATTACGTTACCACTCAGAATTTTATTGACTATTCCAATAGAAATCTTGAAATGATATTGGAGCGTCGGAGATCTTTAACATACATTCTCTCATGATTTCCAAAATGATAAACCAAAGAACCTCCGACATAATAAGAAGTATAGCCCATGGATGCCTGCAAACCACCGGAGGCGATAAGAGACCAATCATCATTAATCAAATAACCTGCAAAAAAACGAACGTCCCCACCAATTTTAGAATCCGTTGTGGCGGCAAAATATTCATTATTTTCCGGATGAAAAGGATATTTTTTTACTTTGTCTTCCTCATAATATAGATACCCTACATTCCCGGTCATCCGAAAGAAACCGTCTTTGGAATCGGTAGTGCGTAAGAAATCAAAATAAAGACCGGCCAAGACAAAAAATTGGGGACTAAAATATCCACAATGACCATAAGTGAAAAAATTGGTATTCTTATCATAACTGTCATAGATGAACAGGGGACCAATATCGAAATAATCAAATCCTTCAACCTGTAAGTTATAAGACCATAACATGGTCATCCCAAGTTGCGAGTTGGTAATAGTCCTAATTCCTGAAATATTAGGGTAAAAAAACAGTTCTGAAGCCAACTCCCATTTTTCATCAAATTCATAGCGAGCCCCGGCCCGTATTCCCTGCTTGGTGACTCCGCCCCAGGTAAGATCAGAATATAAATCCCGTTCACCGACAAAAGACAAAAAGCTGTCTCGTACGGTTTCTTCTTCAACAAGAAAGGAACCTGATATTTTTTGTTCTGGATCACTCTTATATTTAAATCTCCAGGTCATTTGTTCATCAACCACCGCATTGAGCGGGGTGAATCCGAGCTGGGCCTGCAAATAAAAATCAGGTCCGTCGTAATAATAACCAAGCCCTGGCTCAATCACTTGTATCTTCCCAATATTATCGTGAATATGCGCGGAGGGAGGGGAACCAAACAGGTGATATGATTGGGGAGGTACTATACCGCTTTGCAGCCAAAGATGATTTACATATCCATATAAATATCTATATTTATCCCAATTAAATATTCCATCAAAAGAAAGAGCGGTCTCAGTGAGTTTGCCTAGTCCTATGTCACCACTTCTGCCACGAAAATATTCACCAACAGCAAAACTTGAGCCATTTTGTTTATCAAGCCAATCCAAAATCCTTGGCCGTCCAATGATGCCAGATGATGGTTTAATTTTTTTATTTACCGAGTCGGATAGTTCTCCGTCATTATG
>JAOTSI010000183.1 GCA_029865005.1 Desulfobulbaceae bacterium | reverse complement strand
ATAGAGCGAATATTTTTTTTTTTTTGAAATTGACCAGCATCACTTTCATCTGGTACCAGCATTGGCGAGGGACCCAAAACCGAATCTTGCTTTTCTTCCGCTCTTTTATACTCAATTTTATTTGGAGCTGCCGACATTGGTAAAGGTTCCGGCAAAGAAGATTTCTTAACAACCTCACGTTCAAATGGTTGCCGACTTTCATTAACACCAGTAGGGGCAACGGTTTTAAAATCAAACTTAGGAATCCTTACACCACCCTCGCCAGTATCTCCAGATCTAGCATTACCGGTTATAAAGGGATTGAAAACATCCAAACGATCTCTTTTAGATACATGTTTTGGAACCGCAGTACCATTACCACCACTCGCCCCCACTATACCGGGCATTGCATGACTTACCTTCGGATTTATCACTCGTGAGGTATGATGAACACGATTGGACAGTTGATTAGCCCTATCGGCTACCCGAAGTGCATCTTCATATCTTTCAATCTGTTGATAAGCATCTGCTAACTTATACAACACTTCAACATTATTACTGTTTTCAACCTGAGACAGAGTTTGAGCAGCACTCTCATCATCCCCGACACTTAAATAACAAAGCCCAAGGCCATACCACAACTCTATATTTTCCGGATCTTGACGAAGAGCGAGTTGAAAATAATAGGCGGCCCTCTCAAAATCCTGCATATTTAAGGAAACCCATGCCACTCTATTTAGAAATGTCAGGTCATCCGGGCTCAGATCCAACCCGCTCAAGGCTACAAGTTTAGCCGATTCATACTCTTCATTAGCTAACAAATAAGCAGAATACTGATCGTAATAACCTAGATAAAATTCACGAAGTACACTGAGTTCATCTTTAGTAAACGTAAAACCCTTGAAAGTCTCCAGCATTAATTTAATTTGATCATAACGCCCATCTTGAAGAAAATATTTAAGTAAGTTAATTTTAACTCCAAAATTCTCATTATCAAGCTGATAAGCCCTGGTATAATAATTAAATGCCTTTTCTCGTTCATTTTTATTCATATATAATTCAGCAATCAACAAATGAACTTGCGGATCATTAGGATTTTTTTGCTCCATTTGATTGGCAATGGACAAAGCCTGAATATACTGATGTTTCCGAATATAAATTGCCAACTTAGCTTTATTAAACTCATTGACTACATCCCGCCCTGATTCCTGAACTTTTTCAAGATAAATCAATGCGTCTTCTTCCCGATGTAAAGCAAGAAGCGAACCAGCTAATCCATGCATAATGTCAATATTATAGGGATCTAAACTTAGAGCGCTACGATAGTATTCTTCAGCCTTTACCGGATTTCTTTTCTTTAGGTAAAGCCAACCGAAATAATTTAAAATTTCTGCATTCCCTGGCTCCAGCAAATATATTTCTTTAAGCAAACGTTCAGCCATATTATATTCGCCCGCCTCAATATACTGCCTTGCTGCTAGCAAATTTTGCTTGCGCTCTGGGTTAAATGACATAACCGAACGAATATCAGTATCCAAACTACGATAAAAAGCGAGGAGCTTATCATTTTCCTCCATCTTTTCATAACAAGAAATAATCATCTCTGCGGCATGACTATCTTGACTCTTGGCAAAAATATCTTCAAATATAGTTAACGCTTCCTTATAATTTCCCTTATGGTAATAGGCATAAGCCAAGCCCTCCATAGTTTCAGGAGTTCTATCCCAATTTCTCGCCCGCATAAAAGCTTCAATAGCTTTATCCGGTGAGGTTTTCACAAGATCCCACCCCATTGCCAACTCTTTATTATACTTAATCATGGTGGCAGTAGAATGGATATCTTTTCTTTTGGTCTGTTTAAGTAGCGGCTTAATATAAACATAAGCCTGAGCCCAATTCTTTCTTCTAACTTCTACTAAGGACAAACCAAAGGAAGCATCAATATTACCCGGTTCTTTCTCTAAGATATCTTTAAAAAGAGTTTCAGCCTTACCCATATCACCTGCATTAAATCGGGAAAAGGCTGCCGCCACTTCCTTACTTTGCTCCTCAGCATTAATACTGGGCACCACTGTGGGCAAACCGGCAAAATCATCCTCCAACCGATGATCCAAGGAATAAGGAGCCAAGGTTATTAGAAATGTAAGATGATTTTTACGCGCTCTATTAACAGTTTCCTGAAGCCCATTAATAGCACCTGCTTGCCCACAAAGAACATAATACATCTTCCCAGCAGCCCTACCTATAGCACTACTTGATTCTTGTAAACGACAATCCAAGCCCAACTCTTTTAAATGATCAAGTTGATCACGACCCTCATCTAGACTATCTTGTGAATAAGTATTGGAAAGACGAAGAGTATAGACAATATCACCAGGTTTGATTTCTTTTTTCTTTGATCTAATTATCTCAGAAGCTGATGTCTCAGGTTCCGGGGTGTCTTTCAGCTGTGAAGACACTACGTCGACGACAGGTTTAGGAGTAACCTCTCGAGTGGTGATAATAAGGAAGGTATATTGATTATCTCGTATGGTTTTAACTGTATCCTGTAGTCCATTTATAGTGGATGCCTTGCCACATAATATATTTATTTTACCTTTTCCACCGGATACGGAGGCCTGCTCTTCAAGCCGACAATCCAATCCCAGAGCAAGAACTTCTTGTAATTCCTCCTCAGCTTCATTTTTATCATCAATGTCAAAGGCATCCATCAACCGAACGGAATATACCAATGGCTGCGTATCGGCTGCGACAGCTGAAGATAACAAGCTGTCATTGAAAAGAAAACTAACGGAATAAAATATCAGTAAATAATAAAAGACTGAAAGAATAGTAGTCTTTTGATACATTGTGTAACTCCTTCTTGATGGAACGGTGATAATCCATACACTGCTCCTTCTTATCTAAACAGGCAAAAACAGCCTGGAATCCGAGAGGTGCCTCAGTAAGGGACATGGTGTCATTAAGCAAATCGACCGGCTGAGTAACCTTGCCAATTGCATCGTACACCCTACCCAAATGGATATATGTGGATATTATATCATCTAATTCAGGGGCATTAAAACTCTTTTGTTCATAAGCTAGAAATAACGGAACACGGATAGCGTCATAGCTAAAATTACGATGTTCCGGATACATTTTTACTTGGCCGGTGTCAGAATC
This sequence comes from Desulfobulbaceae bacterium, assembly GCA_029865005.1. Classification (GTDB taxonomy): domain Bacteria; phylum Desulfobacterota; class Desulfobulbia; order Desulfobulbales; family Desulfobulbaceae; genus JAOTSI01. The sequence goes on along the minus strand of JAOTSI010000183.1, from coordinate 5,293 downwards.
AACATGAATCCAATCGGGATGAATCTGAAATCGACCAAACCTTGACTTACGCAACAGTTCTCTGGAATCCTTATACAATTCACGCCAAGGTCCATCCTGTTCATAATAGGCGAATTTTCGTAACAAATGTAAAAGTAGATACGAAGGATTAAGGGTCAACATCCTACCATGGATAAAACCGTCCTTGCCAGGAAGCAAATAAAGTGAATCATCATCACCCTTATGTATTAGATTGGTACGAATAGCTGCTAGTAATTCCAACGCCTCATTAAGATACTCTTTCTTACCGTTGCCATATTCTTCATGGGCTAACAATAAACTCGCTGCAATCCACATATCTCCGTCGGTGGCATTGTTCATATCAACCATGCCCCACGTACCGGAGTCACCCTCTCCCCATTTCCAACCGTAGAGACCATACCTATTTTTCTTAAGGTTATTATGCATCCAATTATGCACATTCTCAAAAGTCTTTTTATCTTTATAAGAAAGAGAAAAAAACAAAGCATACCCTATTCCTTCGGAATGAGTACAATTATTAACCCAGTCTATTACTCTACCATCTTCCTGGATAAAATTATTTCGAAACTGCTCCCAAGCCCATTTATCATTAGCAAAAGAGAACCCTGGCATGGTGATCATAATTATTACTACAATTATTGCACGTTTATTTTTCAGCATTTTTATGGTGTTTCTCTTTAAAACGTTTCAATAACGCTCGGATCACCAAAACTAAGGTAATAACAACAAAAAGAGAGATAATCAAAAGTTGTACTGGATTTTCAGATATCTCAAATCTAATTTTATCATATTGTCCAACATCGCCCTGGTAATATTTTGGATTAATATTAAACCACTGAACATTATAATCAGGTGCTATTTCAGTGGGATCATCGGGACAATCCTCACATAAACTTAAAACCGTGACATCACCCTTAAGAGATCCAAGCATCTGGGGAGATAATATTTTACGCACTCCGGCCAACAGATGATTCCCATCATCTGACAACATGGCAAGAACCGTTTTATCAGGGTTATATGGAGATTTGTACATCTGCACAACCAAACTGGTGAGTTCCTCATTAGCCTGCAAAGTATCCATTGCATACTTCTTTTTATCCAGTTTCTCAGGACTAAAATATGGTAAACTTTCAATAAAGCGATCAATAAAGCGAGATTTTTTCCAGGTCCCGGCTTCAGAAAAATAGAGAGGAGCGCCTTCCAAAAGTTGAGAAAACGAACTTTTACTGTTACCAATAAGTATTAGCTGCTTATCTTTCACAGCCTCATTGAATACCGAAGTGATTGTTAATTCATAAGGAGGGTAATCAATATGTTTAGCCAAAAAATACGTAGTCTGTAGAGCAGTGGCCAAAGTAGTTGAAGAGGTGTCGGTAAGTAATATAGCGGTATCACTTAAATCAGGATAAATAGAATAGGGATAGGCAGCTGATGCTATATAATCAAGGTAAGGCATCTCAACCCACCGCTTATCCGATGGCAACTTAATATAAGAATCATCCATCACGGTCACCTGAAGATTTTCCCGATTAAAAATCTCACATTTACCCTTTTTAAAGGGTATCATGGTGGAATTAATAGCTAAATTATTCATACCTTTATTCACCAGATAAACGGGAAATTCCGTTAATCTATCCAAGTCGAGCCATTCCTGTACAAAGGTATCTTTCTCCCTTTCATTGTAATCCAGAGCGACTTGATGAATAAAACGATTATTGAGCATTAGATTAATAATGGAGTCGAACCGCACCATACGTGGATAAATGATATGGAGAAACATTTTAACCTGACCCTTACGCTCAAAATAAGAATCTGGATAAATCTTAAAACTCATTTCCCCTGGTTTATCAATAATACCGGTAAAGGTTGTAGTTGAAAAACCAAGCTCAGAAAACAATACTTTTTTACCTATTGGTACAAAATAAGGTGCTGAATAGGCTTCCGCCGGCCTTGGAAGAACATTTTCAAGTATTGTAATGGAACTGTCAGTGTAAATCGTGAAATCAAGAGAAGGAAACGACTGAACAGTCCGGTCCAACTCCTCTCCAGACTCTCCGGTAAACACCAAAAGGGCTCTTTTGGGATCAACCGGATTGGCAATCATATTGATATTGCCACTCAATTTACTCTTTAACTGTTTCTTATCGTCAACGTCATAAATATTTAAAGAATCAAAAAGAAATTGCGTAACATCTTTTCGCAATCCCACAATAATATTATCGGCACCCTCCTTAAGCTCCCTATCTGCTGTAATAATAACATCACGGTAAGAGAGATATTTACCAAGAGAACCAGCTAAAAATGCATTACGATAAAGATCTTCATCTGCGGGTAATTCAGGAAAAACAAAATTAAGCCGCTCTTTAACCAGTGATTTTTTATCAAAAAGATATGAAAAAACAGAACAAACCCTTTCCGGTACGTCTTTTTCTCGTATTACTAGATCAATATAGCTGTTTCCTATATCAAGTTCAGTCCATAATTCCGGAGAAGTCTCATCCTCACATCCTTCCAGAGTGTAATGTTGATTAGAACGAAAAAAGACCTTGTTAAACTCCTTAAAGTCAGCTGGAGGAAGCTTTAATTTAACCTGTTCGGGAACATCTGGCCGATTGAGCATGTTTTGAAACAAAACCCTATCATTAAGACCAATGGCTATCAACGACCTAGAAGGCACTAAGGCAATGGAAGATACATATTTAACCCGCAAACTGGCCTTCACCACCTCCCAACGCGATGAGATAGGCAACTCTACATCATACTGCCAGTTAGTTTGACGCATGACATGTGTCGTCTTAGTGGGATCTGTATAATTCAGATAAATACGAACATGTTTCAGGCCATCACTATTAATGATATCCTGAATAACCACTCTTTTCTCCTCAACCCCCAGAGCCGGTGAAGCCACAGCCCACAGTAAGAAAAATATAAATATTTTTTTGCTGATATTCATGATGTACTTTTAACTAACCGAAGTTTTTCTAGTAATGCCTGGACACAAGCCTTACGGATAGCTGTGTAATTAGTATTCTTATAACTATGTTTCATGATCAACCATAACACACTAAAAAAAGGTGGGGAAGAATCCCTTTCATCCATTCTTATCCACCTGGTCTCATCCCCATATATAACACTGAGAAGACGACGTCGAGCCTCAAGATCTTCATCCAGCCCAATAAATCTGGTAATAAGACGAGTATTACGAATACGCAATATTTTAACATTTAAAGGTATACGTCTTCCTTTTTCATCTTGTATCGTTATTTCACCTTGCTCTCGACGAACAATTTCAATCATTTTTTCTTGACTGGGACGCTGAATTAATTCTACAGCCACACCACCTTCGGAGATATCTCTTATCCTACCGTTGAGTTTTAAATTACCAACCTTGACAGAGCATTGCTCATTAGACGGCATACGCTCATAAGTCCTAAGCTCTCCCTTTTCGCTGGAAATGCCGAGTCCGGTTGTGATTAAGAAAAAATTAAAAACATTCCATGCCGAGGTCATGAGAATAATATGGTGTTCTTGCGGATATACAACCCACCGATAACCGGCAGCGATAAAACCTGCAATAATTAATAAAAGCAACACAACAAAAGGGTACACCAGATGACTAACAAAATCCTTGGTAATATCCTCACCCTTAGGTGTAACTTCAAATTGCAGTCCCCTGGGTCGAATCAATACTTCAATAATGGCCGGTAAAGTGAATATAGAGACCGCTGTTTCGTACACTTCGGAAAAAAGACTCCACCTCACTTTCGAATACAATAAAGATGAAACATTATTGGCAGCTAATACATGAGGAATAGTAAAAGCTAGTAGATCCATACTATCAGCCCGATAAATCTTTAAACCAAAAAACAAATAAAGCAGAGGTGAGATAAGAAAAGTGGTCCTGGAAAAAGCAAAAAACCAAAAACTAGAGGCACTTGTGTAGCTAAAACGCTGAAACCAACGCAATCCCTTCATTTTAAAAGGGTTTTTCAAAACAAAAATTTGTATCATTCCCTGAGTCCAACGAATTCGCTGAAGAACCAAACCTGCAAAGGTGTCTGGATTTCTACCTCTAACCATGGGAATAGCAATAAAAGCACTTTTATAGCCTTTGGCATGGAGCCCAACCGCCGTCTCGGCGTCTTCCGTAATGGTTTCACCTGCAATCCCACCTACTTCTTCCAAATATTTTCTACGAAGTACTGCGGCAGAACCACAAAAAAACGAACTCTCCCAGAAATCATGTCCTTTTTGAATATGTTGATAAAACATTTGATTTTCGCTGGGAATATCTCTAAAAAATTGTAAATTTCGCTCCACCGGATCGGCATTATAAAAACAATGGGGTGTTTGTACCAAAAACATCTTCGGTTCCTCTCGAAACCAGCCCACTGTATTTCTTAAAAAGCTTGCCGTTGGAATATGATCACAGTCCAAAATCAAAACAAGTTCGCCAGAAGTGTTTTGCATTGCCGTATTGATATTTCCAGCTTTAGCATGCTCATTTCTAGGCCGTGTCAGGTATCCAAAACCGCCTTTGGCAGAAACCTCTTTAAATATTCTCCGTCTTTCCTGCGCAGCCTTTGCCTTTACCGGATTAGAATCATTACATTTTTGATCGGTCCCGCCATCGTCACAAATAAAAACATTAAATCTGTCTTTAGGATAATCAATGTCAGAAGCAGCCAGACAAGTATTCACCACCATCTCTACCGGTTCATCGTACGTCGGCACATAGATATCGACCGTGGGCAATTGGTCATCTTCCCAGTCACTCACATCGATAACTTTACGCTGCAAAGGCATTATTGAGGAAAAAATACCTAACACATAAATATTAATAGAATATATCTCCGCCATCACCAGCAACATGGTCCCTATAAAGTCAAAAAAGCCGGGGTAGCAAATAGAGACCGTAAAACGCCAATGCATATAGCGAAGAGAGAGATAAAGGCCGAAAAAAACTAAAATGGTCCTTACAAGTTGATCCTGTTTTTTAACAAATTTCCCGTAAAGATACATACAGGCCAGCATGGAATAGGCTAGGGGCAGTTGCGAACTTATATGGAGATTAGAGCTGATAAGAGTATAAAATAAAAAAACACAAAGTCCCAAAGCTAATTTGAGATAGAGATTTTCTATATTTTTTATTTTAATATAAAGCCAATAAGCTTTATCAAAAATTAAGTCCTTAATCCACATCGTTATTCAAATATGCTGTCATCTCAATACCCGTCACTAAATTTGGAGGTACATTCATAGGTAATCTCAA
>JAOTSI010000070.1 GCA_029865005.1 Desulfobulbaceae bacterium | reverse complement strand
TTTATTCGCGGCGGTTATCGCCATTACCCAAACCGATATCAAACGAATTTTGGCTTTTTCCACCCTATCACAGTTGGGATATATGATGTTTTCCCTGGGTGTTGCCAAAACGGTGCACGGGGGACTGGTGGAGTCTTTAGGCTTCACTGCTTCCATGTTTCATATCTTCACCCATGCTTTTTTTAAATGTTTGCTCTTTTTAGCGGCGGGCGCTGTGATTCATGCGGTTCACTCCAACGAGCTAAAAGATATGGGAGGTTTGCGTAAATTCATGCCTTGGACCTATGGTGCCGTGTTGGCGGCTTGTTTGGCAATCGGGGGTGTTTTTCCCTTTTCTGGTTTTTGGTCCAAGGATGAAATTTTGCTGGCCGCTCTCCATGCCGGGCATCCGATTATTTTTATCACCGGCCTTTTGGTGGGTGGCATCACCGCCTTCTACATGTTTCGCTTCTTTTTCTTGATCTTTCATGGTGAGTCATCATCCGAGCACCAGGTTCATGAAGATCCGGTTATGACCTTGCCCATAGTGATCCTCGCCGTACCTTCGGTATTAATAGGCTATCTGGCGAAGGATTTTTTTGCCGACTATATGACCCCGCCAGTTGTGACAAGCATGCTGGCTCCTGCCCAGGCTCATCCCCACTGGTTGCCCTTTGTGGCATCAATGACCGGTTTAGCCGGGGTGTTCGGGGCCTGGTTCTTATATGGACGCGGTAACTTGACCCTGGCGGCTGGTTTGCAACAACGATTCGCCCTTGCCCATCGCACCTTGGTGGCCAAATTCTATATTGATGAAATCTATCTCTATGTAACTCATAAGATAATCTTTCGCTTCATCGCTGGGCCGATTAAATGGTTTGATCGCCATATTGTGGATGGTTCTATGAATCTAACTGGTTGGCTGCTCCAGCTCGGAGGCACGGGGGTTCGCCTTTTACAAAATGGCTTGGTGACCCGCTATCTGGGACTCACCATGCTCGGTATAGCCTTTGTCTATTTCTGCGGATAAATATCTGATTACGAAACGTTGAATCTACCCGGAAGCTGTAGGGGCACCCCCCCCCCTGTGGGTGCCCGGTTGAACCGAGAGATTTTTTTTGAAATCTTAAATCAACAACATTGCCCCCTATGGTGGCCGCCCGGTAAAATCGAATGCGTCCCTTGCAAACCTTAAGTCACCGGCATAAAGGGATGAGGTAAAAAGAAATGAAGATCTTCAATTAAGTGCGATCTTTACTTTGAAAATCTAAATCAAACATCCTAAAACAACAGCCTAATAAAAAAGGTCAAAAAAACAAATAATATGAACGGTTCCACTCTACTTACCCTTATTTGGTTGCTACCCATGGTGACAGCCTTGGTCACTTTGCCCATGGATAACCGAAACCATGGCATGATCAAGAAAACCGCCCTGATTGGTAACAGTATCAATTTGATTTTAATCATTTTGCTGACCTTTAAGTTTATGGCCAGTGCCACAGCCCTAGGTACCGGGGTGGGCACTAGTGAAACCGTGCTCCATTTCACCCAGCGGCTTACCTGGTTTAAAATGCTCAATATTGATTATTTTATCGGAGTGGATGCCATATCGGTATTGATGATGTTGCTTACCGGAATCGTAGTTTTTACAGGAACTCTCGCCAGCTGGAATGTCAACAACCAGACCAAGGAGTTTTTTGCCCTCCTTAATATCTTAGCGGGCGGGGTCTATGGGGTATTTATCTCCTTTGATCTCTTTACCCTGTTCTTGTTCTATGAGATAGCGGTGCTTCCCATGTACCTGCTCATCGGCCTGTGGGGCACTGGCGATAAAGAATACGCCGCCATGAAGCTGACTTTGATGCTGGTGGCTGGTTCCGCCTTCATCTTGGCCGGAATATTGGCTCTCTATTTCGAATCCGGGATCAACAGCTTTGATATGATGGCCCTTTCTAAAGTTCACTTTCCGGTGGCTTTTCAAAATTGGGTTTTTCCCCTGATTTTTGCCGGTTTCGGGGTGTTGGGGGCGCTTTTTCCCTTTCATACTTGGTCTCCGGACGGACATGCCTCCGCCCCCACCGCCGTGTCCATGCTCCATGCCGGAGTTTTGATGAAACTTGGCGGCTACGGCTGCTTGCGAGTGGCCATGTATTTGATGCCGGAAGGAAGTCAGTTCTGGCTGCCCATCTTCTTGATCCTGGTAACCATTAACGTGGTCTATGGGGCCTTTGGCGCGATCAGGCAGACCGATCTCAAATATATTACCGCTTATTCCTCTGTTTCCCATTGCGGGTTGGTGCTCTTTGGGCTTACCGCCATGACCTATGTGGGGCTCAAGGGTGCGGTTTTACAGATGATATCCCATGGATTGATGACCGCACTCTTTTTCTGTCTGATTGGGATGATCTACGGCCGTACCAAAACGAGGGATATCCGAGAGATGGGAGGACTTATGAAGGTGATGCCCTTTTTGTCGGTGGCTTTTGTGATCACCGGTCTAGCCGGTTTAGGGTTACCGGGACTCTCGGGCTTCGTGGCTGAGGTCACAGTATTTCTTGGTGCTTTTGCTAATCCCGAGCCGGTTTATCGTGTTTGTACGGTATTGGCCATACTATCCATTGTGGTGACGGCAGTTTACGTGCTCCGTACCGCCAATTCGGTAGTTAATGGTCCGATTAAGGAAAATTTCCAACTATTGGGCGACGCCACTTGGATGGAGAAAATACCGGTAACCATTTTACTTTTCACCATTTTCGCCATGGGGCTCTTGCCCGGCTGGATAGTAGATCTGGTCAACGGCGCGGTCGATCCCATTTTTAATAAGGTAATGCAATAAGATGAATATGATTCCTTTGCCAGATATTGTCCTTTTGCTCTTGGGCTTCGCGGTTCTTGCCGCTGACCTTTTTGCCAGTAATAAGGCCGTATCTTATCATTTGGCCTGGGTGGGCTTGATAGTGGTCAGTTTACTTATCTGGATTCAACCCCATGACCAGGAAATGGTTTATCTCGGGACCTATCGAGTGGCGGGTTTTGCCCTGTTATTTAAACAGTTTTTTACTCTCTCAGCCCTTTTTACCCTCTTGTTGGCTCGCTCATATTTTACCGGCCAGGGCGATCAAAAGGGACCCATGGGTAATTCCGGTGAATTTTGTACTATTATCCTGATGTGTACCTTTGGAATGTTCACCGTGGTTTCCGCTAGCGATATGCTGACCGTCTTTATCGGTATGGAACTGGCCACTGTGCCGCTTTATGTACTCAGTGGATTTCGTAAGGGTGATGATTTGGGTGCAGAAGCAGCCACCAAATATATTGTCATGGGAACTCTTTCCACCTGTATAGGATTGTTTGGTTATTCCTTTCTCTACGGCAGGGCAGGGGGTATGACCTTTGAGGCATTGGCAAATTATACTGCAGCTAACCCCGGAGATCCGCTACTGCATCTGGGTATTGTACTCATTCTGGTGGCCACCGGTTTTAAATTAACCCTGGTACCTTTTCATATGTGGGCTCCGGATGTCTACGAAGGTGCACCTACGCCTGTAACTTCCTTCCTGTCCGTGTCGTCTAAAGGAACAGCGGTGGGCTTTCTGTTGCTGCTCTTTTTTGGTCCTCTGGCTCCGGCAACTCCGCAGCTGCAAAATATGCTCCTGCTTCTGGCCGGAGTTACCATGGTGGTGGGCAATCTGGGAGCCATGCGGCAAAATAATCTACGCCGTTTCATGGCCTATTCCTCCATTGCCCAGGCGGGCTATATCGTCATGGCCCTGGCTGGCGAGTCTGAATTGGCCCAACAAGCTATTTTCTATTACTTGCCGGTCTACGCAGTGGCTAACTTTGCCGTATTTTTTATCATCGCCATCGTGGGTCGTGAGCGGGGCGAGAACTTTGCCGCCCTGCGTGGTTTAAGTAAACAACACCCAGGTCTTGCCGCCATCATGATGCTCGCCATGTTCTCCCTGGCCGGTATTCCACCCCTAGCTGGGTTCACCGGCAAATTTATGCTCTTTGCCGCCGCCGCCAAACAAGGGCTCTACGGCATGGTCCTTTTTGCCGCCCTTAACTCCACGGTCTCCCTCTATTACTATTTACTGATAATAAAAGAGGCCTATATCGTCCAACCGGAAGCCGAGCTCAATCCCCTGGGAATCAGCCTGATGCAAAAATCCGGTTTACTCCCCCTCACCTTAGCCATGCTCCTGCTGGGCGTAGTCCCCATGTTCAGTACAGCTATTATGGAAATTTTGTGAGTTAAGTTTTGATGTAGTTTTTTGTTCTCTTTACTCTGGTCCCTCTCTCTTCCCATCAATTTGTTTTACCTCTGTCGCTCTTTGGTCGATGGGAAGAGGGTTTGGGTCCTTACACTTTTCTCATAATGATGAAGCAATATGGTTATATTTCACTTGTTGGTGCCCGGCTGAATCGATATATTACCTTGAAATTCTTAAGCCTATAACATTGAGGGTGGAGCCTGGGCACAGGCAGGCGTAGCGGGGAAGTACGAAGATACCCCTTACATATAGCTATATCCCACCGAAGAACGATCCTGTTTTTTCTGAATCATCGCGTTGGCGATGAGATCAAAAATCTGCTGTGCTCCCCGGTAGCCCAGATGGAGCAGGCGTTGGCCGCCCAGTCGGTCATGGATGGGGAAACCCAGTCGGATAATTGGAATATCCAACTTACGGGACATGGGGTATCCTTTGGAGTGACCAACCAGGAGGTCGGGTTTGAGCTCTTCGGTGAGGGCGGCTATCTCATAGAAGTCATGTCCTTCCCTGATCAGGGGTTGCTCGGGGAGGATATCTTTGGTTACCGCCTGAATCGCTTCCTTCAATCTGCCGCTATTGCCACCAGAGGCGCAAAGCACTGGATGGATGCCGAACTCGGCCAGTAACGCGGTAAGCCCCACCACCAGATCCTCCTCGCCATAGATCACCGCTCTTTTACCGGAAACATATTTGTGACCATCCACATAGGCATCCACCAAGCGGTCCCGCTCGGCCTGATGTCGCTCAGGAGTGGGTTTGCCGGTTAATAGTTCTAGGACTCGAAAGAATGCATCGGTCTCATTAATCCCCATGGGAAGACCCATAAGATGATTTTTAACCCCATGTTTCTGTTCTAATAGGGTGCCGGTGGTTTTGTTCGGGTCCAGGGTTGGGCCAAATTCAATGGTAGCCTTGGCTCCGCCCATGGCGTGGATTTGCTTAAGCGGGGTGCCACCCGGCGGAATAAGAGGGTATTCCCGCAGGGCCGGACCGTCCAGGGTCTCAGAAATGTCGGGCAAAATGGTGGCCGCTCGCCCGAAATCCGCCATAACTTCCTTGAGATAGCGAATATCCGATGGTGATACAAAACCAGGCAATAAATTTATAGCATCGTGGGGTGCCACATTCTCATCGGCTAATTGCTCCACGATGCTCTGCACCGCGCCATGAAAACCTTCCATATGGGTGCCCGAGTAACTGGGAGTAGAGACATTGACCAGCTCAGGTAAATCCGTTTTATCACTTCTTTCCCGAAAATATTCCTTGATTAGTCCCGGTGCGTCATCCCCAATGGTTTCAGTGAGACAGGTGGTGGCCACCCCTACCAGGGATGGTTTATACTTGGCACTCACATTGTCCAAACCCAGTTTCAGGTTAGGGCCGCCGCCGAATACCGCGTTTTTCTCTCCCAGAGAGGAGGAGGCGATATCGATGGGCTCGTTGAAATGGCTGATGATATAGCGCCGCATATAGGTGGCGCAGCCTTGGGAGCCGTGTAAAAAGGGGACTGCATTTTCCACTCCCCGAAAGGCGATGGCCGCTCCCATGGGGCGGCAGAGCTTGCAGGCATTGGTGGTGGAAACGAATTTGTTTTTTGGTGCGGTTTTGATTTTCATTTATTTCTCCTGGGTACAAAGCGCCATACCGGGCTGGTGACAGAAGCGTGTACTTCTTTAGCGAAGTTGAGCATCCCTCGGTAGCCAGCTAGAATTTCTTTACGTTCATGGTTGTGGTCGCAAAAGGCCACTCCGAGTTTGTAAGCAATAGGCCGTTCCTTGACCCCGCCGACAAAAATATCCACATCTTTTTCCTTAAGAAAGGCTGAGAGTTCCAGGGGGTTGGAGTCATCCACTATAATTGTGCCATCATCGGTGATTTCCTCCAGCTCCTCATAATCCTCCTTAGTACCTGTTTGCGAGCCCACCATCACTACCTTCATTCCCAATAACCGAAAGGCTTTTACCAGGGAGAAGGCCTTGAAAGCACCACCCACATAAATGGCCGCCCTTTTACCCTTCAGGGCCCCACGGTATTTTTCTAAACGAGGAGTGAGCACCGCCAGTTCTTCACGAATGAGGTTTTTGGTACGTTCCAGCATTTTAGGATCGTTGAAAAATCGGGCTACTTCGTAGAGAGCCTCGGACATGTCTTCAATGCCGAAATACGAAACCCGAATCACAGGGGTTCCATATTTATCTTTCATCATTTTGGCCAAGTCCATGGTGGCACCTGAACATTGCACCACATTAAGGGCCGCCCCGTGGCAGCGCTTGATATCATTCACCCGTCCGTCTCCGGTGATATTTGCAACCACCTCCACCCCCATTCGCTCAAAATATTCCCGGATCAACCAGGTTTCCCCGGCCAAATTAAAATCTCCTAAGATGTTAATGGAGTGGGGCGATATTGAGCTGGTATCTCCTTTACCAACCAGACGAAACATCGCCTTGCAAGCTGCCTCGTAGCCAGCCCGTTTGTTACCCTTGAATCCTTCCGATTGTACGGGCAAAACCGGGATTCCTTTCTCCTTGCTGACCTTGCGGCATACCGCTTCTAAGTCATCCCCGATAAGGCCCACGATGCAGGTGGAGTAGACAAAGGCACCCTTTGGTTGGTGACGGTCGATGAGCTCCACTAGGGCTTTATAGAGCTTTTCCTCCCCGCCGAAGATCACGTCTTTTTCTTGGAGGTCGGTGGAAAAACTTAAGCGGTGCAGCTCCGGACCTGAGGAAAGTGCACCTCGGATGTCCCAAGTATAGACTGCGCAGCCAATGGGGCCGTGTACTAAATGAAGTGCATCGGCAATAGGGTAGAGGACGACTCTGGAGCCGCAAAATACACACGCCCGTTGGCTAACAGCCCCAGCCAAACTTTCCTTGTCGCAGGATATGGAAAAGGGCGCATCCCCTTTGCGGTGAATTTGTTCCGCTCTCTGTTCTAGTATTGTTGTTTGCATGGGGGTGACTCTTTTAGTTTTGATGATGTATCGCAAGTAAGCGATAAATACTATGGTTTTTAAATGGTTATTGTAGTGAATAACGCAACGAATGTGCCTGAAGCGATAAGAAAATATTTTTTTTATAGTTTAAGGGTGTTAGGGGCTGGTTTGCTGGTTCCGAAAATGATTGGGTGTCGCAAGGCAGACATGATTGTGAAGTATGGGGTGAAATTGTCTTGATCGTTACGTTTTTGTAGAGTTACAGAGGTGGGATAATAATTTTATCTTGCTAATTTGGTAGTTAACATGATTTTGGTTCTGATGAGCTTGAGATGAGAGTGCAGTATAGCTTACTAAGGGTGTGTCCTGCTGCAGGCAAAGGAGTTTCTTATCGTAGATGATAAATATGGATCATGACCAGGTTCTTTTAAATAAGCTGGTCACAGGGAACTACTTGGCCTGGATTTATCCTATAATATACCTGGCTGTCATCATTGTACGAGTAACCCTTTGTTGATTAAACAGCTACGCGGTCTTTTGTTTTAACGGTTTGGAGATTAAAAGTTTCTTGAATGTGGATTTTTCCTCAACCAGCAAAGCAATATCGTAGCTCGACAGTTCCCATTGTTCCTTCCTTCTTGACGGGTGAAGGAGATGCAGGGTGGTAAATGCAGCCGGATATCCAGACCACAGCTTAGGTCTATAATATTATAACTTAACAACCTGCTACCCCATTTTTCAAATTTTACCAGCATTCCATGCTTAGCCATACTTTACATTGCGAGATTGACTAAATAGATAGTTCTTGAAATTATATATATTATTTTTGTAGCTGGTGGGTCATTTTTTGAAGGTTAATTCGGTTTACTAAAGTTTCCTGATTTTAATATGTTAGGGACTTGCCGCAATGCGCTATGACAATGGTTTTGGATATATTTTTAGTGGGTTTTGCCAGCCAAATACCCAATTAATTCCTTTTCTCGTAATAAAATTGTTTTAATGGAAAAAATTAAGTTTTCAAAAAGATAGAAAAAGGCCTATTTTCTGTCAAAAAAATAATCAGGAAGCTACAGTTCGGTGTATTTTTAATCTGAAGTTTTATGGAAAAATTGGAGCACGATTCATGCTGTGCCTTTGGAAAAAATTGGAGCACGATTCATGCTGTGCCTTTGGAAAAAATTGCCTATTATTATGGTTGATAAAGATTTTGAGCGTTAAAGTTATTATAATGAAGTTTAAATTGAAACAAGAAATCGTTTGAATAACATTATCGGACTACATGTTATATTAAGGAGCTCGGAATGAAAGTAATTAAGATTGTGCAATATATTTCTTCTGCGTTTCTAAGTCAAATGTAATGGATGTTAGCACGGATTATCGGTGCTAATAGCCCGATTATTTAAAAATGAATACAAAATTTAGGAGATGTAATGCAACGTCGCCCTTTACTAACTAATGACGGATACCTTTTAGTTGATCCGAGCGCCGAGCCGACTTTGGATTACGACCTGGGGGTTCCTAGGCTTGGTGCCTTTATGCGGCTGGAAAATACCACAGACACTTTAAGAGGAATTATCAGCGACTTATCTGCGGGTAATCGTTTTCGTGAGCGTTGTTGTTTATTGGGAAGAAGCGGTCATTCTCAAATAGGTCTTGATATTCAACTCGCTGAAGAGGAACCGGAAATTAATACTCGACTCCATCGTATTGATATACCTATAAAACTCTATTCTTTGAATCGAAACATTCCAGATACATTATTTGCAGAAATTAAAACAATGGCCGATCATAACCGTCATCCAACTGTTGGACGGTTATTTATTCCTCGGGGGCCGTCTTTGAATAAAGCAGAAATAGAAGAAATTATTAGCGAGCAACATCTTCTTTTGCCTTCGGCCGCCAAAGTTAATGATGATGGGGTAATTAACATTCCTTTAAGTAATATTAATTACCTTTTATCCAATACCTTGCTCTCTGCCGGGCAAAATGCTCAGCTGGTTCTGGCCCAGAGTAAAGGCGGTTTGGGCTTGATTCAGTACCCGTCTTATGGAGGCTTGCCAGATAAAATGGAACCGGGTGATTTTCTTTGTGGTGCTTTACATATTTCCCTCGGACCTTATTGTGCATTAATTGACCGGCAAACAAATGTGCCCGGAGTATTCCATCTTGCCGCCCGTTTACTCGATGCTGTACGAACATCCGGAATTAATGTGCCTCGGCAGATTGAACTTTTTAATGGATCCGATAGGCCCGTTGCGACGAAAGATATTTTATTAAGTTTGAGGCTTTATCCAGCAGACAGCGACACTGCTCGGCTTGCCGCCCGGGTGCTTTCCACCAATCGGCAGGAAAAAATCCTGCGTGAGGGAGTGGATTTTGCTGATGCTACCAATATCTTTGATCTTGATGTGTGTGAATCCTTGTTTGACGGCCTGAGTTCTGCGCCTCAAATTCGTGGAGGATATGGACGGGTCCTTACTCGCTCAAAATGTATTGAGATCCCCCGTGAGATGTTGGAGGATGAATGGCATGAAATTGCTCAGGATAGGGTGGTGTTTGAGGTGGCGCGGGGAAATATTACTTCTGGAGATCGGGTGGGCAAGCAGATCTCTCCAGAACTACGCGGTTTTGTAGAGAGTCTTGAGCTGGTGGGTGGTGAACAGAATTTGCGTAAGGTATTTGTTGCCCATGAGTTTCCATCAACCGATACTTTAAGAGGTTTGAAACGTAATAATGTGGGGGTGTTTGTCGGTAAGAGTATTTGGATGGAGAAGGATAATCAGAAGAATGGTGCGAGGGGCACTGATAATTCGTTTTATAATTTATATTTTGATCAGAGTACTTTTGAGAGCTTTTGCGATCTTTCTTCCCGTCAAAAGATCCGATTTTATATGATTTTCAAAGAGGATGAAAATCATAATCATGTTCGAGAGTTTTATCGAGGTTTGTGGGTAACAAGACATGGCAAGGAGCAACTTGATAATGTACATACCATGATTGCCATGTTCGGTTCTCATGTGGATGGTACTGACGAGGTTCTTACTGAGCAGATTCATCACTTTTTGCGCAAGATGAAACAGATTGAACAGATGGGTAATCGATTTGCTATTTGTCATGGTAGCGGTCCTGGTGTGATGAAGATAGCTGATGATGCGGCTGCGGCAGAAGGTATTTTACGGGTTGGGGTTGGCATTGATAGTGAGAAGATAGGGCAGAAGGCTAATTTAAATCCTCCGGCGATTCTTAATTTTAAAAATTCAGCCCGTCACATGCGGCAAAACATTCTTGATCGCTCGGCACTGTTTAAAATATATAATATTGGCGGGATGGGGACTTTTGAGGAATTGTTGATTGCCATCACTAATTTAAAGCTTTATGAGAGTTTGCCAGCCCCTCATATTTTTGTGGATCCTTTCGGTTTGGGAGACAAGGGCTCGCACCTGTGGAAGTCGACCATTGAGCAGCTTAAGGTGGCAACTGCGGAGAAAAAGATTGGAAACCATACTGTACGGTTAGCTCCTGCTTGGGTGCCTAATTTTTGTCATATCGTGTCAAGTTATGATGAGGTGTTGGAGGTAATTGCTGGTTTTATCGCAGATCCGGTGGCCTATTGGGAGAATACCGGTATCCCATTGGAATCACTGGTTCAGGCTTTTGGAAATGCCGAAAGAGCCGGGGTGGTCGTGCCGCCTTACGTTTTAAATGGTATGGAAAAAATTAGAGAAGCGGAGTTGGATTCTTGAACCTGTCTTGGTTTCTTGCTATTTGCCCTTGCCCCGTAGGATGGATGTGAGGAAAACTATGACTGCATGAGCATTCACAGAGGGAATGCTCATGCAGTACCCGATAAGCTATAAACTATTGTGGATTAAATTCAAAATTCTTAGGGCCGCGGAAAAAATAAATTATCCCATCTAGGAGTCTATCGCTTACCTGCTTGTTTTTTCAGCCGCCGATATAGGTTTCAAGTGGGTAGGTCCAGCAACCGATTCCGCCGGACAAGGCTTTTATATGATTAAATCCATTCATCTTTAGAATGCGGAATCCTAGATAGGATCGTAGGCCGATGGCGCAATAAAGTACCAGATTCCGTGTTTTGTCTAGTTCATCTATCCGTTCACGTAGTTCATCAATGGGAATGTGAATTGCTTGGGGAATAACCCCGGTTTTTTGCACTTCTCTTTTAGTACGTACATCCAGAAGAACGGTATTTTTTTCGGTTTTCAGTTGGGTGTGAAGTTCTCCTGGGGAGATGGGACTCCATTCGCCTGCGTAGAAATTTTGGCCCACCGCACCGCTCACAAAAATTGGATCTCTGGCTGAAGAGTAGGGTGGAGCATATGATAGATCAAGATGCATCAAATCCTCAAGGTCCATTTTCGCGTAGATCGCGGTGGCCAAGATATCAATGCGTTTGTCAACTCCCTCTTGTCCGATGACTTGTGCCCCAAGTATGCGACCAGTATCGTTATCGCAAATGGTCTTAACCCGGATATCTTTACCACCCGGATAATAACCAGCATGGTGGAGGGTTAACACGTAAGACAGATAGGGTTTGTAACCTTCGGCCAAGGCTTCACGTTCTGATAAACCGGTTTTTGCGGAGGTATGTTTAAAGAGCTTAACGATCACCGTGCCGGTGAATCCTTTTACTTTAATATTTCTACCAACCGCGTTGGCCCC
Organism: Desulfobulbaceae bacterium; assembly: GCA_029865005.1. Lineage (GTDB taxonomy): Bacteria > Desulfobacterota > Desulfobulbia > Desulfobulbales > Desulfobulbaceae > JAOTSI01. The sequence continues at coordinate 1,682 of JAOTSI010000070.1, read as the reverse complement.
GGCGGCCCGCCCTTGTTTATTGGCCGCTGCGCCCATGGGGAAAATCATGGGCTTGCCGGTGACCAGGTTGATGGTTTCCACACAATCGCCAGCAGCGTAAATGGCCGGATCGTTGGTTTGCATATATTTATCAACTACGATGCCGCCTGCCTCACCGATGGTAAGACCGGCCTCTTGAGCGAGCTCGATATTGGGCTTGATTCCGGCGGCCATGATTACTAAATCTGCTTTTAGGATTTCACCATTTTTTGTTTCTACTATCCCTTGATCACCGGTTTGGCGGATGGCTGTTACTGCATCGGAGAGGTAATAGTTTAGGCCGTCCTGTGCGGTGTGGTCACGCAGCATGTCGGACATTTCCCTGTCCATGAATGGGAGGATATGGGAGGCCATTTCCACCACCGAGACTTCTATCCCCAATCGGATCAGATTTTCAGCGGTTTCCAGGCCAATAAGCCCTGCCCCAATCACTACAGCCTTAGTGGGTTTACGTTCATTGAGGTGTTGGTGAATTCGGTCGGTATCTTCTAGGGTTTTGAGTGTATAAACAAAGGGAAGGTCTGTGCCGGGGATGGGAGGGATCAGAGGGGATGAGCCCGGTGCGATAATAAGTCGATCATAGGGTTCCCAACCAGTTGTGCCTGTGGCATGATCTATATATTCGACCATGGAATTTTGTCGGTCAATGGTTGTTACCTCATGCTGGGTTCGGACACTGACCTGAAACCGTTTTTCGAAAAAAGAGGCCTTGGTTACTAATAATTTTTTACGGCTGGCAATGACTCCAGAAAGATAATAGGGTAGACCGCAGGTGGCATAGGAGATATCTTTTCCTTTTTCAAAAACAACAATGCTCGCTTCTTCATCGCAACGGCGAGCTTTAGCAGCGGCTGATGCACCGGCGGCAACTCCTCCGATGATCACTATTTTTTTTCCGGACATTTACATTCACTCTATAGCTAAATTTTTGTATCTGGTCACAGGTCTTGTAACTAACTGATTTAATACACCGTGAGATAGTCAGTGGTCACAGGTGTCTCAGATATATACAGTTGCCGCTGTTCGCTATAGCCCTTTTATGGGGGCAGAGGCAACCGCATGAAAATGAGGTGCCTGTAACCACTTACAATTATTTGGAACTCGGAAGAGATAAATTGAGCAAAAATTACACAGGATTTTATTTCGTTTTTAAGGCACGGCAATAGACGTAGAGCTGGGTTATGGAAACTGATGCTGTAACATAGAAAACGAATAAAAGATAAGTAAGATTGCTTAATTTATTACTTTTATCTTTTTTTAAAGATAATCTGCTGCAATGGCGGCTAAACTGCTTCTCTCGCTCTTGCGCAAGGTAACGTGGCCGTGCACGTTGAGACCTTTTAGTCTATCAACGGCATAGGCAAGCCCGTTACTACTTGAGTCCAAATAGGGGTTGTCTATTTGATAGGGATCGCCGGTGAGCACCATCTTTGTCCCGTCTCCGGCTCGACTAATAATAGTTTTCACTTCATGTGGGGTCAAATTCTGGGCCTCGTCAATTATTACGTATTGGCGTGATATAGAGCGACCGCGAATATAAGTGAGAGCTTCTAGTTCTATTATATTGTTTTTGATTAGTTTATCAACCTTTTGTCGTACGGTTTCTTCATCTTCTCTGTTTTTGTGTCCGTCCCTGAAAAGGT
>JAOTSI010000002.1 GCA_029865005.1 Desulfobulbaceae bacterium | reverse complement strand
ATCTCCTCATCACCCTTGGGAACTACAGGATAGTTGAGACCGGTGACCAGGATGTCATGTTCTAGGAGATAATTCACCAAGGCTGCAGTCTTGTTGGTGTCGCGAATCATCAATGGTACAATGGGATGAGTGCTGGGTAGGATTTCAAAGCCGAGTTTCACAAGACCCTGTTCCAGAGAGAGGGTGAGATGACGCAAGCGTGCCAGTAGTTTGGCTCCTTCTAGTCCTGCCACAATTTGAAGCGCCCGATGGGCGGCCGCAGCTTCCGAGGCGGTGATAGGGTTTGAATAAACGTAAAATGGCGACTTTTGACGCAAATAATCGACGATCAATTGAGAGGAAACTACGTAGCCTCCGTTAACTCCAAAACCCTTGCCCAAGGTGCCGATTAGGAGATCGGTTTGAGTTTGGGTATATTCTTCGACTCCCCGCCCTGTTTCACCAAAAACTCCAACCCCGTGGGAATCATCAATCACCGTAATAATTCCTTGGGGGAAAAAGTTTTCATAACGAGCGCAAAGTATATTTATTTCGTCTAATGGTGCATGATCGCCGCGCATGCTGAAAATGCCATCGGTAATCACTATGATTCGCTGGGCCATGCCTATGCTTATTTTTAATTTGAGTTCGAGGTCGTCCATGTCCAGATGGCGATAGATCATTTTGCCAGCCGGATTGGCCAGGCGCACCGCGTTGATAATGCAATTATGGTTTAAAGCATCAGTGATGATAATGGTTTTCGGGGTGACGAGGGCGGGTAAGACCCCCATTACTGCGGCATAGGCGGCGCTGAAGATCATGGATGATTCACGGTTGTGAAATTGGGCTAATCCGGCTTCCAAATCTATATGGGGTTGATAAGTGCCGCTGATGAAACGCACCGCGCCTGGGCCTGTGCCGAAAACGTGGGTTGCTTTTTCTTCGGCGCTTACTACTCTCGGGTCAAGGGATAGCCCGAGATACGAGTTGGAGTTCATGCGCAGGAATTCACGCTCTGGAAAGTCGGACAGGAGGTATCGGGGGCCTTTGTTGCCAGTGGCTGCAATGATACCGGTGATCACCTTCTCTGCACCTTTGAGGATATGTTTGTCCGCCATCTCGCGTAGTTCTTGTTTAATGACCTTGCTTATGCCGGTAAGAGCCATGTTGATCCTCAGTTGATGATTATAAACTTTTTGGTATCTGATCCCAGGATTTGTAATTAGCTGATTTAATGTACCACTTACCTCTTTGGGGCTTGGTTGGCTAAGTTGTTGAGCATGTCCATGGTCATTTGCTCCAGGTTATATTCAGATTTCCAGTCCCATTGTTCGCGGGCTGGAGTATCGTCCATGTTGTCGGGCCAAGAGTCGGCAATGGCTTGGCGAACCGGATCTATCTCGTAGGTGATTTGAAATCCAGTAATATGTTTTGAAATTTCTGCAGCCAACTCTTGCGGGGTAAAGCTCATAGCGCTTATATTATATGCGTTGCGATAGCATAGCCGGGCGGGGTCGGCTTCCATAATCTCCACGGTGGCTCGAAGGGCATCGGGCATATACATCATATCAAGCCGGGTATCTGGACGGAGAAAACAGGTGTATTTTTTCTTGCGCAGGGCTGCATAGAAGATGTCCACGGCGTAATCTGTGGTGCCGCCACCGGGCATGGTTTTGTGGGAGATTAGACCGGGGAAGCGAACGCCTCTGGTATCCAAATGGTAACGGGTGAAATAATAATCACATAATAGCTCTGCACTCACTTTAGCCACACCGTACATGGAGTTAGGTCGCTGGATGGTTTCCTGAGGGGTGTCCACATGGGGGGTGGTGGCCCCGAAGGCTCCGATGGAGCTGGGATGAAAGAGTTTGCATTTGTGTTTTTTCGCACTCTCCAGGACATTGAGTAGGCCGTTAATATTGATATCCCAAGCAAAGAGTGGTTGGTTTTCGGCAACAGCTGATAAAAGTGCTGCTAGGTGATAAACGGTACCAATTTCCAAGTGGGATATGATATCGTCCAAGGCTGCATGGTTGCGAATATCAAGGCTCATATAAGGACCTGAATCTTGGAGTTCGTGACTTGGCTTTTTGCTATGGCCGATCGCAATTACTCTATCCGCTCCGTAGCGGGAGCGCAGAAAGGGAACCAGTTCTGAGCCGATTTGACCGGTCGCACCGGTAACAAGTATTCTTTTCATAGTTAAATTATAAGTATATGGTCACAGGGTTCGTAACCAACTGATTTGATACAGTGCTCATTTGTAAGTGGTCACAGGTGGTTCAGGTTTATGCAGTTGCTGCTGCTCGCTATAGCCCTTCTATGCGGGCAGGGGCAACTGCATGAAGATGAGGTGCCTGTGACCACTTACAATTATAAGCCTGATAAAAGATGGTCGGCAAGATATTTCAACTAAATTGGTTATTTTTAATTAATTGTAATCGCGGTGGTTGGTGCTTGATTTAGTTATTATTATGTTTTAACAGTTAAAATAAGGAAAAGTGATATGAAGAAAAGAGGTGGTGGTACTCGGTTGGTTTATTCTACTGATCAAGGTCGTATATGCCCTGAGTGTGGGAAACCGAAACAGGAATGTATTTGCCGGGCTAAAGATAAACAGGTAAAAACCGATGGAATAGTGAGGGTGTCGTTGGATAAGAAAGGGCGAAAGGGTAAGGGCGTTAGCGTAATATCCGGTCTGCCCTTGGATGAAGGGAAATTGCGTGTTTTGGCTAAGCAGCTGAAACAACGTTGTGGCGGGGGAGGTACAGTGAAGGATGGAACCATTGAGATCCAGGGAGATCATCGAGAGTTGCTCGTAACCGAACTGACCAAGCAGGGGTATAAGGTTAAATTGGCAGGGGGATGAACCCTGCCAGCTGTCTCTTTATCTATAAATGAAGAAGATGTAAAAAGCAGTTCCGATGGCCCACAGCATGGTTAAAGCGGAGGCAATAACACAAGTTGCTGCGAGTAAAGTGTGGCTACTGTTTTCTTTTGTACGTTCTCTATATCCAAGTAGTAGACCTAGCAAGGCTCCGGCAGCCATGCCGCCGCCATGGGCCCAGTTGTTGATGCCGGGAATCATGAAACCAAAAATAAATATTGAAATGGCCCAACTGCTAACTTGGCTGTAGATGTTTTGACCATATATCCCGCCTCGACTTTTTCCGTAATAAAGAGTTGCACCTATTAGGCTACAAAGTCCAGCTGAAGCACCGATAGTGAAAGGGATGCCCCCAGGAAAACAGGAAAGCACAAAGCCAGCTACACCACCTGCAAGATAAATGACGAGCATTCTGGCCGGTCCGTATTCATTAATAACTAGGGGGCCGATTTGCCGAATGGCAATCATATTGAAAATGATATGCAACAAGCTGCCATGAAGGAAATTGGCTGATATTAGTGACCACCAGCGTCCATATTCGAAAACAGGAATGGTGCCGGTGGAACCGAGGAAGAAAAGACTCTTGTGGCTTGGTGATAGAAACCGCATGGGGCTTAAATTGAAAGATGATTTACCGGGGTCTATCAATATGGAAATAATGTATATTGCAACATTGATATATACCAAAATTGTTATCAGCCCCTCGGGTTTGTTAAGTAGGGCGGTGAATGGATTATTTTTCAAAGGGGAGCCGGGATTGCTGATTTCGCAATAGGGGCATTTTGATTCACTGCGGCTTATTAATCGACGACAGCTGGGGCAAAGTAGGGAGTTCTTCTTGGGAGATGACATAATTACCTGGCAAATGGCTTCAAGCTATTATTTGGTTATGGACGTTAAATTTCCGATTGTTGTTGCATGCTGTTGATCTTTATCATTGTTGTATCTTGATTGCACACGTTTTACTCTAAATAAATTATATTCCCAAGGGTTCATTGGGTACCCCTTCCTTATGGGAGAAATTTTTAAGAGTAATCATTATGTTGATCAAGATTAGAAAAAGTTCATTCAATTAAAACAAGTGCGATATTTTGCTCACTTATTGTTCTGGTTGTGGAAACTGATGTGTGGCATGTAAGGGGTCGTGGGTAAAATATAATTATTTCAACTGACTTGTTTTGTTTTGTAACTGCTCAACGGGCTGGAATGAAAAGTTATTAAGTGTCAGAGTGTTAAACGTTTACCAGTGCTGTGTATGGGTGCAAGAAGACCGGTGAGCTACAGTTAATCCTATGTGAATTAGGGCTGATCGTATCCAGGCGTAGTGCTGGCGAACGCTAATGTTTTTTTCTTATTTTTTTTAATATACAAGGCTATGTTCCTTTTGGAAAGAAAACAGGTGAAATCCATAGCGGATATTTTGTGAAATAGAATATGGTATAAGGGGTATATTTTAACATGAATTTAGTTTTTTACGTGTTGTTTTCGGTGGGTGCTGTCGTGCTTATCTTTTTTTGGGCTAAACAGAGAGGGCTTCGAAACGGTCGTGAAGCCTTTTACAAGGAACTTCTCGAACTGCCGCCAGTAGTAAAGGATTTTAGTACCCCGGAAGGTGCGATTTTATGTCTTGAAGATGGTTATCGGAAACGTGATATGGATGCGGTAATTGCAGCCAAGGATTTCACGACTGAAGCGAGGTTAATGCTAGAAAAAGCAGGTTTGCATGAGGGGATGGATGAGGAGATAGTTAAAAAAGCTTCCGATACTCTGTTGGTAAATTTTAAATCCCATCTAGAAAAAAAGTGGCCTGATTTTAAAGGGGTGAAATCATTTTTTTTGAAGCGGGACCCGTATAGCGATAAGATAGTGATTGTAACTGAGGCTTGCCGCCAACCTAATGGAGAATTATCCCAACAGCGAATTTTAGTCTCTGAGACTTCGCAGGGCTGGAGGGTTTTAAATCCTGTATAGAAGGACTATGGTCCATAACCTTTGTTGGTTCACCTTTGGCACTACTGTAAATTTTTGTTTTTCAGTGACTCGCCTTCTATGGGTTAAAGGTTTGAATTGTTATGTAATACTCTTGTGCCTTTCATAAATCAAAATTAATGCCGTCTTTAACCTGTTGCATATATTTTTTTAATTAAAACTATAGAGGCGGGTTGCCCGAAAGGAGACATCCTTTTGGATTTCGTTTCGGTCCAACTGGATATCCATTTTTAAAATCTTCTTTCGGAAATTTCGTTTATCAATAGTGCGTTCAAGGATTGTTTCGTAGAGGCGTTGGAGTTGGTTAAGGGTAAATTTTTTGGCTATATCCGGGTTTCCCAAACGGCATTTTCTTCAAACCTAACAGTATGACAGAACATAGAAGAGATAAATCCTGTGCAAGAAATCGCGAGGTTCTATGCCTCGAAAACTGTAGTGTTTTTTGATTGTAGATTCCTACAACCTTAAGCTCAAAATCAACACGGGCTTTAGACTCATATTTTTAGTGCAATACACCATTTGGGAAACCCGGATAGACCCCCATTTTTTATATAAATGGTATTGCTGATAACCAAATAACAGAGTTCATAGCGAGTATGACTGTGCCTGAATTATCAGATTTACGTGAAGTATAAAACAACAGTCGTTGATGGTTTTATGTGTATGATTTTTAATCGGAATTAATAAGTATATAGTTACCAATTCTCAGGGTTTGTCTTTTATTCATCATTATTTAAAATATTGTTTAGTTACTTTTGCTGCATTCGAGTTGTTTTGCTTATTTAATATTCGTCTCTAACTTTTATCTTTGGACTCATTTTCTCATTTCTCTATATAATGAGTAATGAAATGGAAATATGTTTTAAGAATACTTATGGGAAAAGAAATGCATGACGGGCCGTGTGAGGCTTGGATTGTTATTGTTAAACTGTAAATGTGTCTGAATAAAAAAGTACATGGGGCAGATCAATGGGCATTGAAGAATTAGTTGATTTAGGAAGATTGGGGATACATAAGGATGTCATCTGTAATATCGGTGAAGCTAAAGGAATAGAGGGTCTGCACTTCTCTCAGTTGGTTACTGAGGCAATTGGGCGAGGAGAAGGCGAACTGAGTAGATGTGGCACATTGGTGATTAACACCAGGGTTGATGACCAGTATGGGGAAGAGAGACATACGGGGCGAACACCGATTGCCAGATACATTATAGATGATTCCCCGGATGTTGATTTTTCCAATTCAAAACTCAATCAACCAATATCCCGTAAAAAAGCTGATTATATTTACGAGGAAATGGTCAATTATATTAATGAAAAAAAGGAAATTTTCGTCGTTAATAGGATGTTGGGAGCGGATCTGGAATGTGCCTTTCCGTTTCAATTTATCACTTCCCATGCCTCGCGGGCTTTGTTTGCTATTAACCAATTTCGTGATCTTCCCCCTGTGGAAATGATTCCGGCTGGTCAGGTGAAAGAGGATGCCGTTACCGCCATAGTGTTGCCGGATCTGAAACTTGATGCCCAAAAATATGGTTTACAGCAAGATGGTGCCGTTATCTTGGATATAGAAAGAAGAAGAATTCTGGTGGCGGGCATGAAATATTGCGGCGAGCCGAAGAAGGGCGTTTTTACCTTTCTTAACTATATTTATCCCACCATGGATATCTTTCCTATGCACTGCGGGGCAAATATTGGAGATAAACTCGATTCCGCAGTTTTTTTTGGTCTTTCCGGTACCGGTAAAACAACTCTTTCATCTGACCCCCATAGGATTATGCTGGGAGATGATCAGATAGCTTGGGGGGCGCATGGTCTTTTTGCCATGGAAGGGGGCTGTTATGCAAAACTTATCAGGCTTGATAAGAATGCGGAGCCCGATATCTATAATGCCATGAAAAAGTTTGGTTCCCTGGCGGAAAATGTGGTTATGACCAGAGGGAAATTTAATTATGATGATGCTGCGGTCACGGAGAATACACGTGGGTCATACCCTTTGAAAAACCTGCCCAATCCCAGTGAAACCGGGATTGCAAAAGATCCCCGTACAATATTCTTTCTATCGGCGGATGCCACGGGTACTTTGCCGCCTATTTCCAGGTTGAATCCGAAACAGGCCATGTACCATTTTTTGATGGGTTATACCTCTAAACTGGCGGGGACTGAAGTGGGGATCACAGAACCGGTCCCGTTTTTCTCGGCTTGCTACGGACTGCCCTTTATGCCTAGAAACCTGTTCGAATATGCTCAGCTGTTGGAGAAAAAGTTGGAGGAATCGGGGGCTCAGGTTTATCTGGTCAATACTGGTTGGTCCGGTGGAGGCTATAGTGTCGGTTCCCGAATCGCTATACGGGACAGTAGGGCAATAATAGCTGCGGCTTTAAATGGTGAGTTGGAACATGCGCGATACCAGATTCATGAACAATTCGGTTTTGCGATGATCACCGAATGTAGCGGAGTATCGTCGGAAGATATTCTCAAGCCCTGGGAAACGTGGGATAATATAGCCGCCTATCGACAGGCGGCTAATAGATTGGCAAAGAGCTTCCAAGAGAAATTTGAACAAAGCTATACCGGGAACAGCGAGGCCATGGCACTCATGGAGGTTGGGCCTCGTCCCGTGTAGTAGGTTAGTTGGGTAAGTTTGCAAAATTGTGCAAGATATTCTTATTCTTTCAATAGGTCTCTGCTTTTCTGTGCTGATGCCAAAACGCTGTTTTCTTCCGGCGGGGTGCTCGGGTGGTGCGATAGGCATAGAGGTGTTTGGATTTTGATGGGAACGTTGTGTTTCTCATTTGTTAGAAAGAATTGACCTATTTTTAGGCGGGCAACGTCCTTACCGGATCCCCCTTTATCTTGTAGCATATCTTGCACGGTTTTCAGGGCGGTTGGTGAATTGGTTTTACCGTATATTTGAGTGGTGCAGTTAGCGACAATATTATGATCGATACTCTTGGGACCTTGGCTTGCCAGAATGAGTCCAAGACCATATTTGCGTGCTTGTGCTGCAAGGCGAAGGATAGGCTCTTTGCTGGAAGGGGTTCCGTTTGATGGGACAAAATCTTTAGCCTCATCGATCACTAGTAATCCGCGAATACCATATTTGTTTTTAGCGGGGTTGGCCTTTATCCAAGTAAATAGAGTCATTGCCAATTGGCTGATAAATTGTTGCTGCACTATCAGGCCCGGTAGGCCGATAAGGTTGATTACCGAGATTCGGGTTTTGTCGTCGTTACCGAAGAGGATGTTTGGGTCCAGCGCCGTGCCGCTCTGGCTTAGAAGTGTATTCGTTTGAGTTTCCGCGCGTAGTAAGCTGGCCATTTCCCGAGCTAGTTTCTCTGCATTGTCTATTCCGCCGCTTGCATCTGGAGGCAGGTCGGAAAGTAGATCCATAAGATCATCTAAAGTACTCATCTTTTGCTTGGTGAAGAAGCGTAACGAACTTGAAAGAAGCCCTATTTTGTTTTTATTACGAACGGAGGTGGGGCTACCCGGTGCAACGATTTGTCGTAAACCTTGGCTGGTCATACTAATAGCCAGATTGAGCTCGTCCGGATCATCCATGACTGCGCTGAGATCTGGGATTGGATTTAAAATAAGGGGGTTGCCTTTTTCGCGACCAGGAGTCCAGACAATGGTTTCGACCTGTTCATGGTAGCGGCTCGCCTGTTCTTTATCCGACTCCGACCATTCATCTGGTGTTTCAGGCCAGGGAGTTCCAAGTTGAGACAGATCATTGGCACCGTCCAAGACCAGAGAAGGTATTCCGGCTAAGGCCGCTTCTTCCACCAGACGACGAATGAGAACTGTTTTGCCAGACCCGGAGCCAGCAAAAATAACGGTATGTCTGGTGAGGTCCGAGAGCGGTAGGGTGATTGTTTCACCGTTTGTTTTATTAATGAGACGACGGCCAAGGAGAATCTCTCCAGGTTGTTGTTGTCTTGGTTCAGGGCTTTGGTCCTTAGGTTCTTTAACTGCATCGTTAATGCCAGGTTTGGGAGTCGTAGGTGTCTTAGCTTGCTTATCGTTTTTCTCTATCTCGTCAATATTTGCTGCGGTGTTTTCTTGATCCGTTTCGTTATCCGACTGGGGATCGCGTTTGCGCGACAATCTGGCCTGATGGAAAATCGGCAGTTCTCGCATCGGCTTATTTTTTTTCAACCAACTCTCAAAACCGTCCGGGTTTTCTATTTCCAAATGGTAAATGGCATAGAGATCACGAAGTTCATCATTGGTTGGGCAGTGGGTTACGCCGCCTGCGCTAATTAAGCTATCCATCTTTTCTGCAGTTACCTTGCCGCCTGGAATTGGGGTCGTGCGTAAAATAACTAAGCGGCGGAAGGGTAGGTTTGGGTTAATGCCTGATGCAACAATGGCGGCTTGAAGCCGAACCTGAAAGGCGCGGGCATTTCGGGTTTGGAGGGCCCGGAAAGAGTAGTGACGTTCCCTGTCATTATCGTTGTGGTAAATGAGCCGAACACGGCTGTGCAGGGTCTCATATGTTTTGCTGGAGGAAAACTCTTGATCAACGATACCATCCACCTCATCCGGCAGCTCTTGTTCGAGTAGTAAACAGCGACAGGCGCTTTGCAGCATGCCCACCATGAAATCGTTATCAGTGAGCTTGTTCTTTAATGTTTGCGAATTGGCTTTTTGATGTAGTTCTTCAAAACGTTGTTGAACTTTAGCGATAATTATCGGATCAATAATGGGTGGTTTTATTATTATGCCGTTAAAGCCTTGAAAGTTAGTAACCTTATTTTCGGCTAGACATATTTCTTTATGTTGGTCACATGCTTTCAAAATCTGCCGTGGGGTGAGCCCCGCAGCCCTGTCAAACGATTCAGGTGAGAAGGGGTATCCTCGATAGGGAGGGGTAGCTCCGGATTTTTCATAGGATTCGTCCATCCGTTGATAAATTATATCTCTGGCAATCTCTTGATCTGTTAACGATTTTAACATGAAAGCTGGCCTAAATCGATCAGCGGCAGATTGAAGGCCGCGGTTGAGTAGAATCTCCCATGTTTTGGTCAGGCAGGAGAGGACTATCTGGGTGCGCTGTAGTTTGTCCCATATTCCCATGAAACCACCGCTGATTCCCTCTATTATCGAGAGGGATACGCGTTGTTCGTTGCTTAATTGCTCTGGGTCGTCATCTTCACCTGCGGCGGTATGATGTTCATTGACTATGGCGTCCAACTGGTCAAAGGCGAGGAGCGTGGGACCTGCCAGGCTGAATAACCAGCTTAAAGCGGAAATAACCATCTTTGCATCACCGGAACTGCTCCGAATGGTAAGGACTTGTTGTTCATTTGTATCAATATCGCCACCGTTTAGCCAGCTATAAGCGGCCTCGCAAGTTTCATTATCATTGCTTGCAAAAAGAAATAAGGCTTTAAGGGTGTCTCTATGTTTTCTGTATTCAATGGGGTATTCTTTGCCGAGTTTTTGCAGTACGGTGTTAATAAAATTTAGCTGTTTATCAAGCGGAAAATCAGCAAATTGTTCAGTGGGGTTTGCAATTTTCTTATGACCCAAATAGTGATTAAAAAAATAATCCAATAGATAAATGTACTGTAATTGCCCTGTCCTGGATGTTTTGTGTATGGATGTGATAAACCCTTGTCGAACCGTTTCCCAAAAATTATCCACATCAGTCATGTCAATGAGTACGAAATTGGCTCCCTGCTCAAGGGCCTGCTGCCTGAGATCAGTAAGAAGATGAGTTTTACCGGCACCAGCTCGACCGGTGATAGGTAAAGAGAGGGGTGAGTACTCCGGTCTATCTTTTAAAATTTCTAATTCGTCAAGAATCCGTGTTTTGATGTTTTGATGTAAAGATGGGACGTTGCAGAGCGGTTTATGCCAAACATTATCGACTCGTAGCGTCCAATCAAAATTTGTTTTTTTAAGGGTTTGTAAAAATTCTGTGGTCATCTGCTACTCCATAAAGAATATGTGGTTTTCCTCACCTGCAATACTAATCGCTGCTTTTCTTTCTATATCTGTTACATCTCGAGGATCTTCAAGAGGTGATAAAATTAGTTTTCCAGTGCTGTGCATTTCAGTAATTGTTGAATCCAGTAGCTGTCGGTTAATATCGTTAAGTTCTTCTCGTAGGTCAGTAAGGCGAACCTGTAAATCCCGTCGACCGCCCGTTGATTTTTGCCAATAATCGCGAATTCGGATTTTTAAATCTATTTCCTGATTATTTTGTAGGGGTGAATCCTCCTGCGTCCGTTCAATAAAAAGTTCGGCTAAGGATATCTCATTATGATCCATAAACGATCCTAGGCGGGTCAATAGGGCTTGGAGGACTGGTCCGCTTGATGGTGATTTGCTTGAGATTTCACTGGTCATGTTGTTTTGAGCCCAGGCCCAGCCAGAATCAGTGAGGGTTAATTGTATTTTGTTACCGATTTTTTCTTCATCCAATAGTCCCTCTTTTACGAGCTGATTGCGTCTTTTGGCCCCGGTGAGTCCTTTTGCATTGCCTAGTTTCGGTTTTAAATCTTTTAAAAAAGCAGTTCCCTCATGTTTGAAAAGTATGGACCAAAGATAAAGGGTTTGCAAAGAGTCTGGTTGAAAGCTCATGAGTTATATCTCCTTGGGAGTTTTTTATTGAGGTGAAGAGATTTGGCTCCGGATGAAGCGGACCATATCTTTAATTTCAGTAATAGCCTGTTGTGGGTTGTTGATAACTTCATTATGGGGCAGACGCATAACCCGGTAACCGGTGAGCAGTAGTTCCCGATCTCGTTTCCTGTCGGCGCAAAATACCGGTTGGCTGGAGTGAAAACCATATCCGTCGATTTCTATAACCAGTTGGCCGGAGGGCCATACAAGATCACAGATATAGTTACTGCCTCGACATCCTTGAATCCGATAGTTATAATGAAATAGGGTGCTGATAGTGTTGTCCGCCTGGATGAGCTTTGCCAGTATTTGTTCTCCCGGACTGCAGGGGTGGGGTTTGCCTAGATAGGGAAAAATCCAGGCCGCCGGGGTGGATGGAATTTCTTTTTTTGGATCCACTCGGGGGGCGGCGAGCGTTACGGCCCCGTAGGATATGGAATCCAGGGCCGGATGGTTGAGATGTTTTGCCCGCAGGAGAAGGCCGATTTTACTTTTGGTTTGGATGGCTAGCCATTCACTTACCCTGGCAAGGCTGTAGAGTTGGGTTTCTGTTGGTTCGTCTTGTTGGGGAAAAAGCAAGATGACCAAGGGGCCCTGATTGAGGCATAGAGTGAGTTGGCGAGCTTGTTGCGCTTCACTGAATCCGCTCGGTAAAGGAGGTCTCCCGCGTTGGCACAACTCGATTCCCCGTTTACGCCAACGATGATTGACGGACTCATCGGTAGCGCTTGTGTTTGATTCCCATTCTGGCTGAAGAGTTTGAGCAAGCCCGGCAAGGGCGCTCAGGGTTTTATTGATTCCTTCGTTAACAACCGATAGCTCAAGTGGAACTTGGATTATCCGTAAGTTGTCAAAATGATCCAGATCAGTATTTTCCAGTTCTAAAAGTACTTGTTCCGGTTCATCGGCAAAAATAGCGCAAGGTTTGCCGTTATCCGTGTGAAGCAGGGCTTCAAAAAAGGGTGGCGATTTTTTTGTGGAATCAGTCATATGTCTATCACCAATGTTGAAGCCTGTACGTGAGCAGCTAGATAATAATTGTAGATTTTATCACAGTCGAGTGGACAAGAAAAATTGGATTAGTGGATATAGTACCGATTCCTCTTTGAGAATAAGTCACACTTAAATTATGCTAAATGTAGCTAAATATAGATAAGAGGCGAGTTGATTGCAATAAAAAATACAGTTTAATGATTGTTTTAAAAGATAATAATTATCATTAGGCTTGTCTGGTGAAAATAATGCCATTTAATATTTTGTCGAAGTAGGTTTGTAATAATAGATGTTCTAACCTTGAATAGCATTATTAGTGTCGGGTATGGTATTGAGAGAGGGGAAATAGATGAAAAAGAAACGATTGTTCTTATATTTCATTATAATATCCATGCTGCCGATTTTGGTGCTCGCTGCATTTTTTCCGGAACGGTTGGTTCGTGAATCATCTAAAATAGAACGGTTATATTCGGTGTCCGGGGCGGATATTGTAGTTTTTGCCCAATATGATTGTTCCCATTGCCGGGCATTTAAAAAGTTTGCTCTACATCAGGGATGGTCGGTGGAATATTACGATATAGCTGAAGAGCATGGTCGGGAAGTATTTAAAAAATTACGGGGAAGAGTACCCCAACTCACTTATTCAACGCCGACTATTGTGATAAACGCTCATATTTTTCAAGGTTACGACAATGAGGAAAATATCGGGAAAAAGCTCGATCAAGTTCTGACTGATTGCCGTGGCAGTATAAATGGTTGTCTACCTTTTGCCGAACTTTTGGAACAAGGCAGTGCAGTTTCGCAAGAAGCTGCTGCGGGTACTTTTTGTTCTCTTGAAACGCCGTCCGAGGAGTGTGGTCGGGATGAACGCTTTGTTTTTGATCTCTGGCTGTTTGGCGAAACTGATCTACAGCAACTCTCTTTGCCTGTTCTTTCCATTCTGCTTGGTTTTCTCGATGGCTTTAATCCCTGCGCCATGTGGGTGCTCGTTTCCCTGCTTACTTTGCTTCTCGCGCTTAATGATATGCGAAAAATGGTTATAATCGGACTTACCTTTTTGTTTGTTTCTGGGGCAATGTATTATCTTTTCATAGCCGCTTGGCTAAACGTGTTTATACTTCTTGGTTATAATTTTTGGGTCCAAAAAAGTATCGGTCTCGTTGCGGTGGGGGCTGGCGTGTTTTATTTATATCAGGCGTTCGGCACTGATCCTAACGCCTGTAAGGTGACCGGCCATGAGCAGCGTAAGCGCATAACTGTCCGGATGGAAAAGTTAATCAGGCAATCTGCTTGGTTGTTCATTCTTGGGGGGACAGTCGTATTAGCTGTTTCTGTCAACATGATAGAGCTTGTCTGTACAGCCGGTTTGCCCGCAGTTTACACCCAAATTCTGGCTAATAATCCCTTGACCATTCTTGTGAAACACCTGTATCTTGGTCTTTATATACTTTTTTATATGCTTGATGACATGGTGATTTTTCTGGCTGCCCTCTTTACGATGCGGGCTACGGGACTGACTACCAGGTATCGAGTCTTTACCTCCATTGTTGGCGGTGTATTGATGTATTCGTTGGGGCTTTTAATGATATTTTTCCCTGATGCTCTTATTCTTGGTTCTTGATGGTTGTTGAGGCTGTATTTACAGGACTATTTTTTGCTCTACTATATCAGCAGATGTGGTATTGAGAGAGAAGCTTGCGTACCATATCGTTATCAGAGTATAGTGTGGTTATTTTTCCTCTTAGAAATAAATGTAATTACCGTCATGGCCTACCTGTTTAAAGTAATTACGAAGGGTTTCGGAAAAAATATATCATTTTATCTTGGAGTATATCAGTTATTTGCTTGTTTTTTTTTAGTCGTCTTTTTGATCGAGGCAACAGCTGCATAACGATGCAGTTCGCTTGTTATCCCTTCCTGAAGATAATTTAAAATTCTATACGGTTCTGGGATATTTATTTTTTTCCGAGGCCCTAAGGTCTACAATAATAGTTTTCAGTTTTATCTGACGGCCACAGAGGATAGTGCCAGAAGCTTTTTATGATATTTAACGTTTAGCTAAACAAAAAACATTTTTTTAAATCAAAAACAGAAACTTTCTTGGTTGGCATTCATAATAGATTGCTTTTTTGGTGGTTATTCGCCTGTTAACTAAAAATACTATAAGTAGTACGAGGCTCGTATGTCTGCTATTAAGCCGATATCATTTGATAAATATTTACTCTTGGATCGTATTGCTGTGGGTGGCATGGCAGAAGTTTATCGGGGTAAACTTATTGGTGAGAAAGGGTTTGAAAAACCGGTAGTTTTGAAAAAAATGCACTCTCATCTTACTGATGAAAAGGAGATGGTTGATCTTTTTATTGATGAAGCCAGACTTGCGGCTCAGCTAAAGCACGAAAACATAATACATATTTATGATTTCGGCAATAAATCTGGCACGTTGTATATCGCAATGGAGTATCTGTTCGGTAAAGATCTTCATCAGGTTATTAATAAAAAAAATGAGAAAAATATATCATTACAGCTCGAGAATATACTTTATATCATAATGAAAGTAGCAGAAGGTTTGGGTTATGCCCATAACCTTAAAGATCTCCAAGGTAACAAACTCAATATTATTCATCGTGATGTTAGTCCACAAAACATATTTATAACCTATGATGGTCAGGTGAAACTCATTGATTTTGGAATAGCCAAAGCGGCAACTAAAGTCACAAAAACCCAGGCTGGCATCATTAAGGGTAAGGTAGCATATATGTCGCCGGAGCAGGCAAGTGGGAGAACAATCGATTACCGTTCTGATATTTTTTCCGTGGGGATTATTCTGTATGAGCTAGTGACCGGTAAAAAGATGTTTGAAGGAGATACCTTTCATGTGCTTGCACAGGTTATTGAAGCGAAATATGATCCTCCGGAGAAAATAGTTGGTAATATTCCTATGGCCTTATGTGATATTATCGAAAAGGCTTTACGGTCGGACCCTTCTACCCGTTACCAATCATGTGAGGAAATGGCCGCTGATTTGGAAAACTTGCTATATGATCTGAAATATCGTCCAAATACTAAGAAATTGTCCAGCTTTATGCGGACATTGTATTGTGATTGCTTTGATCAAGAAAAGCAGGAAATGGCTGATCGAATGGGATGCAAACTGGAGACTGGAGAAGGTGCTCAATCATCTCCTGCTGGCGCTGGGCATACAGAGGTGTTCGATACCAAGCATTACCAATCTTTGAAAAGCGATGACACACCTTCAGTAACTGGTAGTGAAAACAGGATTTATGAATCTACGGAGGTTATCAATACCGATACACATTCATTAGATGAACAAAAGACCTCTGTTTCCGTGCATCGTCCCGTGAAAAAAAGATTCTTCTATGTTGTTATTATACTCTTACTGTCCATGGGGGTGATTGGCGGTTCTTTTTATAAAAAAGTACAGAAAAAAAATGATCATATCAGTTATCTCTTGGTAGAAGCAGGTAAGAAGTTTGAGCAGGAACGTGTGATATTTCCAAAAGGTAACTGTTCCATTGATTATTATCAAGAGGTGCTAAGTATTGACCCTGATAATAAACAGGCCTTGAGGGGAAAGTCTAAGGCGGTTAACTATTGTATCCAGAAGGTTCAATATAATATTCGAATATTTAATGTTTCTTCTGCTCGTGATTATGTTTTGGCCTGTATAAAGATCGACCCGGAGAATAGGCAGTTACGTGATCTTGAGAAGGAAACATCAAGCAATAAAAAAGTTATCCTTCATAATGTTAAAGAATTATTTATTAAATAGTAACATGGTTATGATGACTGGGTGTCAATTAATACCGCTACAGTTATCTTTAAACGAGAAGAGTAATAAGAGAGAATAATGGCTACGATTACCGTAAAGTTTAATAATAAAGTTTTATTCATCCATCCATTGGAGCTGAATAAGCCCGTCACTATCGGTCGTCTTAATGATAATGATATTGTCATCGATAATGTAGCTGTTTCTGGAATACATGCCCAGATCGTCTCCGATGAAACAGGTTTTATTATCAAGGATTTGGGAAGTAAAAATGGGATATTTATTGATGGTAAACCTGTAAAAGCAAGAAGGATAAATAACTGTGATATTATACAGTTGGGTAAACATGAGCTTTTGTTTAATGATCATGGAATGACTTCCCAAGTTGATATGTCTATGATGAATAAGAATGCCACAGCAACCTTTTCGCCTGATCTTCATACTGCAGTGCTTGATACCAGAAATCAGCAGGAGTTGTTGCGGACTCATAATCGCTTTAGTAATAGAGTGCCAATGATATCTGTTAAGCTGAAAGGAAAGGTGATTTATAAGCATTTATTAAAAAAAGAGAGCGCCACTATCGGCAGAAATCCTGTAAGTGCTATTGTTATTGATAATACGGCAGTATCCTATGACCATGCAGTGGTCGTAAGGAAGAATGATGATTTTTATATTCAAGATTTAGGTAGTAAAAATGGTACATTGGTAAATGATAAATCTATTAAGAACCACAAGCTATATAATGGTGATCTGATAACGGTGGGACGACACGAGCTCCTTTTCGAGGAAGAGGGCACTTATACGATTCATGAAACTTGTGCTCCCAGTGTGGAAGATTCTAATTATATAAGCGGGACAACTGTCATTAATGTGTCATCTATACAAAAACCTTCTTTGACCTTTATTAAAGGAGGCAAAGGCAAGGTACCGTTAAATCAAAAAATAATTACCTTTGGTAAGAGTAAAGATTCAGACATCTTAGTTAAAGGCCTCATGGTGGGGGATACGGCTGCCATAATTGCTGAAGAATCTGATGGGTATTATTTTAGTTACCAAAATGGGTTTGCGAAACCTTCGGTAAATGGACAAACGGTTAAGGGGACAATTAAATTAAAAAGCTCCGATGTGATAGAGTTGGGATCCTTGAAAATGCGTTTTCGTCTGATGGGGTGAGCTTCAATAAGGGAATTGGAAGAAAATAATCTACCCGAATGGCGTAGGGGCTTCGTCTTAAAGGCGTGCCAAAGGCACGCATACTTGTTGTATGTTATCCTTGGCGCAACGCAGAAGACGGAGTCATAGACAAGTCAGTCGGGTAGATTATTTTTTGGAAGTTCCCTAACTTATAATTTTACCTGATTAAAGAAAAAACCCGATTTCAGCAACGACTGAAATCGGGTTTTTTTTAAGTGTTGTGAGCTGCCATTTTTTATATCAGTATGGCTCTGTTGGTGAATCAATTTTGGGATATCAATTATTTTCCGCGACTCTAAAGGTTTTTGTATGGGTGCAAGCATCTTGATAATCTACCCAGTCATTTCTAAATTTTTCTTGCTTGCACGCATCTGTGACCATTTACAATCTCGAAGTTTGTTAAATCAGCTAGTTGTAAATCTTTTGACTAGATCTTCTAAAAGTTTATTTTATCCCTGGAGAAGCTGAAGGGCTAGTTGAGGTGTTTGATTGGCTTGAGCCAAGATAGAAACTCCGGCTTGCTGCAATATATTTGATCTTGTCATATTCGATGTTTCCATGGCTACGTCGGCGTCCAAAATTCGGGAACGAGCGGCTGTTAAGTTCTCGGCCACATTGGAGAGATTGGCTATGGTTGCTTCCATTCGGTTTTGGGCTGCCCCTAAATCTCCTCGGATTACGTCTATGTCGGAGATGGCTGCATCAATTACCGAAATGGCCGTATTAGCATTAGATCTCAGGCTTACAGTGAGGCTACTCACAAAAACCGCACCACTTCCAAGAGCACCTGCCGAAGCACCAGCAATGGTAATGGAAATGATTTGATCGGCATTGGCACCGATGTGAAAAATAAAGCCGCTGCCTGGATTAGCATAACTGCCGGTTAGAATGGTTCTGTTGTTAAAGGCTGTATTTTGGGAGATACGGGTTATTTCTTCCATAAGTTGTTGAAATTCTGCGTCCAAAGAAGAACGATCTTCTATTGTATTAGTGTCGTTGGCCGATTGTACTGATAACTCTCGCATGCGTTGCAAAAGGTTGGTCGTTTCCTGTAGGGCACCCTCTGCAGTTTGGGAAAGAGATATTCCATCATTTGCATTACGTACCGCCTGGTTAAGACCACGAATTTGGGAAGTCATCCGATCGGAAATAGCCAGTCCGGCAGCGTCGTCTTTGGCACTGTTGACCCGTAGGCCAGAGGATAGTCGGGCCATGGACTTGTTTAGCATCCGCTGACTACTGCTGAGATTTCTCTGTGCGTTAAGTGAAGCAATATTGGTGTTGACTACAAGGGCCATGGGTTTCCTCCCTGGATCAGCTATTTTATAAATATGAAGATCGGATCCCTAAAATATATTCATCCGATTTCCAAGTATTGATACTTTATCTATTTACGTCGAGTCTTCACTTTTTTTCGTTATATTTTGAGATGTTAATCGGTGGTCTTTCGTTGAAAACCTGTGGACTGGACGGATTTGTGCGAATTTTTTGCTTCACGTTCTTTATAGTTGTTTTCCTGGTATTAATTTTATTATCGGTGCGTAATGCATCGAACTTTAAGAAAAAATAATATTGTTGCCATAAACATTGCTATGCCTTGCCTCCCTACATTTTTCGAGAATTCTGTAAACGTTTATTTGTCTTCTTGACCTTACTTTTTATAAAATATGTCGATTTGACTTCTTTCCATGACGCTGCTAAGCTGAAACTTAAGTTGGGCAACTGTCCATTTTTTCAGTAGGAAATAGAGATTGATGAGCAAAGGATGATATTTTTGATAGTTTACCGGGAGGCTTTATGCGGGAGAGAGTTTTGGTCACAGGAGCTGATGGGTTTATCGGTTCGCATCTAGTGGAGAGCTTGGTGCGTGAAGGTTATGTGGTTCGCGCATTTGTTCTCTATAATTCTTTTAATTCCTGGGGCTGGCTCGATAGTCTTGATAAGGAAATTCTTAGCGATATCGAGGTGGTTTCCGGTGATATTCGCGATCCTTTTGGTATTTCTTCAGCGGTAGAAGGATGCGAATCGGTCTTGCATCTGGCAGCCCTCATCGCTATTCCTTACTCCTACAACTCACCTTCCACTTATATTGAAACCAATGTACAAGGCACTTTAAATATTATGCAGGCAGCTAGGGCGCATGGTTTGAGTAAGGTTGTTCATACCTCTACTAGCGAGGTATACGGTACGGCACGTTTTGTGCCCATTACTGAAGAGCATCCGTATCAGCCACAATCACCTTATTCTGCCTCTAAAATTGGAGCTGATCAGGTGGCCATGTCCTACTATCATGCTTTTAATTTACCGGTGGCCGTAATTCGACCCTTTAACACCTATGGCCCTCGTCAATCAGCTAGAGCGGTTATTCCGTCGGTTATTACCCAGATAGCCTCAGGACAAAAAGTACTTAAGCTTGGCTCTTTGACCCCGACCCGTGATTTCAACTATGTGGAGGATATCGTCAACGGATTTATAAAGGTTATGGAATCTGAAAAGTCCGTAAATGAAGTTATAAATATCGGTAGTAATTTCGAAGTGTCCATTGGGGATCTCGTTTCAATTATTAGTGAAGTTATGGGGGAGGAGATTAGAGTTATTAGCGATGAACAGCGATTACGACCAGAAAATAGTGAAGTGAACAGGTTGTGGGCTGATAATTCCAAAGCAAGAGAGCTTATCGGGTGGCAACCGCATTATGGCGGTAGAGAAGGGTTGAGACGGGGTTTGCAGAAAACTGTGGAATGGTTTTCTGAGCCGAAAAACCTTATGAAATATAAGACTGATATTTATAATATCTGATTAATAAAATGACCTTTTAAGACGAATTTGTTGCTGAGCAATAAACTGACTGTTTTTATATATAACATAATATTCCATTATAAGATCGTTGTTGAAAATAGTTGATTGTGTTTTCAATTGTTGGTGTGAAAAATTACTGATAATAAGTTTTATTATCTTAAATTGTATAAATCATAAACAGAGTGAAGAGAAAGTATGGAGCATGGCCCTCTTATAAATTTTATTCGTGATCTATATGGCACTCCAAAAGGGGAAATACCATTACATGCTCCTGTCTTTAAGGGTAATGAAAAGGAATATTTACAGAAGTGCATTGATACGGGTTATGTGTCATCTATTGGTGAATTTGTTGGGCAACTTGAGGCGATGGTGCGCACATGTACTGGGGCAGCTCACGCATCTGCGGTGGTCAATGGCACCTCGGCTCTTCATGCAGCGCTGTTAGCTGTTGGGGTAGGTAAGGGAGATATGGTTATCACCCAGGGCCTTTCCTTTGTGGCTACTGCCAATGCTGTGGTGTATTGCGGTGCTGAACCAATATTTCTTGATGTAGAAAACCAAAGCTTTGGGCTTGATCCGCAGGCGGTAGCTGATTTCCTGGAAAATTCCACCTATTTTCATAACCACCGTTGTTGCCATATCCAGACGGGCAAAAGAATAGCTGCGTGTGTACCTATGCATACCTTTGGTCATCCATGTAAAATAGAACAAATCGTGGAGATATGTTCAGAGTACAGTATTCCGGTGGTGGAGGATGCAGCTGAGGCCTTAGGCAGTAGGTCCAACGGTAAACCTTGTGGACTGTTCGGGGCGGCCGGTATTTTCAGCTTTAATGGTAATAAGATTGTTACGAGTGGAGGAGGGGGAATGGTTGTTACCAATGATTTGAAAATCGGCGCAAAGGTACGTTATCTCACCACCACCGCTAAAAAGCCT
This sequence comes from Desulfobulbaceae bacterium, assembly GCA_029865005.1. Classification (GTDB taxonomy): domain Bacteria; phylum Desulfobacterota; class Desulfobulbia; order Desulfobulbales; family Desulfobulbaceae; genus JAOTSI01. The sequence goes on along the minus strand of JAOTSI010000002.1, from coordinate 19,426 downwards.
CACCCTTACCTTTATGAGCATACCGAGGTTGGATATAATTACCGAATGTCTAATATTAATGCATCATTAGGTTGTGCCCAGCTTGAACGGTTGGATGATTTTCTTTCTCAAAAAAGAGAGATTGCTACCCGATATCAGAAATTTTTTGAAAATTCGACCATACGCCATATGAGTGAACCAGCTGGGACTCACTCTAACTATTGGCTTAATGCAGTAATTATGTCTAATCGCCAAGAACGAGATAAATTGCTTGCCGAGACGAACCAAGCAGGAATATTTACCAGACCGGTATGGACGCCCCTTAACCGTTTACCCATGTATAAGGATGCTGTAACAGATTCCTTGGAGCAGACCGATTATTTGGCAGATCGGATTGTGAATCTACCAAGTTCGGTGCGTTCATGAATGATATAGTACTGATCGGAGGCGGAGGTCATTGTCGCTCCTGTATTGATGTTATTGAGCAGGCTGGGAGTTATTCGGTAGCAGGAATTGTTGATTTACCAGAAAAACTCGGACACCAGGTCTTGGGGTATGAAATATTCGCCACTGAAAATCAGCTGGATGAGTTAGTTCGGAAAGGTCACCATTTTTTGATTGCCATGGGACAGATTAAAGATCCTGCGCCGCGTAAGTTATTATTTAAGCAAATTAATGCCCTAGGGGGAGTTTTGCCGACTATAGTGTCACCTCTTGCCCATGTGTCGCCCCATGCACAACTTGGCAGAGGGGTTATCGTTATGCACCATGCCTTGGTGAATGCGGGGGCGGTGGTGGGAGATAATAGTATTGTTAATTCAAAGGCACTAGTGGAGCATGATGCGGTAATTGGTAAACATTGCCATATCGCCACAGGAGGGGTTATTAACGGTGGCGTGGTAGTGGAGGATGAAACATTTTGGGGCAGCGGTGCGGTATCACGTGAATATATTGTCATTGGTAAAGGAAGCGTAATTGGTTGCGGAGTTTCTGTGAAAAAAAATATGGAACCCGGAAGCATGGTGAGTTGAGATGAAACGACCCATATATATTATTGCCGAAGCCGGAGTGAATCATAATGGTTCCTTGGAAATCGCTAAAAAAATGATTGTCGCAGCAGCCGAAGCAGAGGTGGATGCGGTGAAGTTTCAGACCTTTCGGGCTGAGGCTATTGCTTGTGGTTATGCCACTAAGGCTGTTTACCAGCGGAAGACCACGGATTCGGGGGAGTCTCAATTGGAAATGCTCGAAAAATTGGAGCTTGACCGTAATGCTCATGAGGATTTACAGCTATTTTGTACCGAGTATCAGTTGCAATTTTTATCTTCTCCCTTTGATATTGATTCCATAACACTACTATATGATATGGGATTGCGGATTTTTAAAATTCCTTCGGGTGAAATCACAAACCTACCCTATTTGCGAAAAATAGGGTCCCTGAAGTGCAAGGTTTTGCTCTCCACCGGGATGTCTGAACTTGCTGAAGTGGAGCAGGCTATCAAGGTGCTTACCATTAATGGTACCAAGAAAAGCGATATCGTAGTGCTACATTGTAATACCGAGTATCCAACCCCTATGCAAGATGTCAATCTACGAGCCATGCTGACTATGGCAGAGCAGTTTGAGGTGGAGGTTGGGTATTCTGATCATACTTCCGGTATTGAAATGCCAATTGCTGCTGCTGCTTTGGGTGCAACGGTTATTGAAAAACATTTTACCCTAGATCGTACCATGGTGGGGCCGGATCATGAGGCATCCCTGGAACCGGATGAACTGAAGGAAATGGTTCGGGCAGTGCGCAATATTGAAAAAGGCTTGGGAAATGGTGAAAAGCGACCTCGCCCCTCGGAGTTACGAAATAGAGAAATTGTTCGTAAAAGTATCGTGGCCGCCAAGCCCATATGGCAAGGAGAACTCTATGGCGAAGATAACCTAACGGCTAAACGGCCTGCCTTGGGTTTGAGCCCCATGCGCTGGGATGAACTCATAGGTCATCCTGCAAACCGCGATTATCAAACTGATGAATGTATAGACCCCATAGAACATCTATAAAAATTGGGGGAAAGGATATAGGTATTCCATTAACAACAGTAAGTTGTTTGCGCTAAAGCTGTAAGAAACACTCCTTGTGCTCAATGTTGTTAGCTTAGACCTTACAAAGGATCATACTAGATTTTGCCAATCACTCACGAGGGGCAATACTATTGATTTTAAAAAAATCATGTTTGTTCAACAATACATTGAGATTTGCACAGGCTGGTAGGGGTACCCCCCATAGCCGTCAGGCTAATTTGGATAAAGCAATGGTATTTTATTGTAAAATAAACTTGTAGCCTATCTCGGACTGTAGGGGCACCCCTTGTGGGTGCCCGCCTTAATCACTTTAAACTACAAATATTTATATATTAATAACAATTAGTATAAAAATAATAATTTTCTATTTTTTCAATTAGCTCAGCGGGCACCCACAAGGGGTGCCCCTACAGCGCACAGCAAGATGCAAGTTCATTTTTCATTACATATCTAGCTGTTGTAAAAATTAGTCTGATGGCTATGGGGCACCCCCCCTGTGGGTGCCTGGCTGAACCGAGAGCATCCCTTGTAAAGCTTAAGTCAATGACATTGCCCTTTGTGGGTATCTGATAAAACCAATGGCGATCCAAGTAAACTTTAAGTTAGTTATAATCTTAAGTAGATACATGATTGTATCAGGGTTGCTCCTAGGATAAAAACATTAAGGGTTTATAGTAAAAATGCACCAATCTAACAGGAGTCAATGACTTTTGAGTGAAATTACCACCAACTCAAAAAAAATCTGCTTCTTTACCGGTAGTCGAGCGGAATATGGCTTAATGCGCGCCCTAATGAAGGCTGTTCAAAAAGATCCAAAACTTGAACTGCAACTCATCGTATCAGGCTCCCATCTAGAACAAAATTTCGGAAATACAGTTCAGGAAATAGAAAAAGACGGGATTCCAATTTCACAAAGACTTGCCATTGAAACGCTCGGTGATACCCCGCAAGCCACCTGCGCAGCCATGGCTAAGGTTATAGCCAATATGGGCCAAACCTTAGAAAAATTTAAACCAGACATGCTCATTGTGCTGGGCGATCGTTTCGAAACCTTTGCTGCTGCAGCTGCTGCCACGGTCTCTCAAGTCTACCTGGTGCATATCCATGGGGGAGAACTCACCCTTGGAGCTTATGATGATGCTTTGCGACATGGGATAACAAAAATGAGCCAGCTTCACTTGGCTGCCACAGAGGAATATAGGAATAGAATTATCCAAATGGGTGAGAAGCCGGAAACCGTCTTCAATGTAGGGTCACCAGGTGTGGAAGCGACGAAGAATATACAGGTTATGAGCCGTACCGAGTTGGAAAGAGAGTTGGACTTTTCCTTGGCACAGCCATCAGTTATCGTCACTTATCACCCGGAAACTAGAGATACCCTGGAACCAGTCACTGTTATGAAGGATATCATAAAGGTATTGGATGGAATTGATAAGTTGCGGATAATCTTTACTGCTGCCAATGGTGATGCGGGGGGACGGGAGATCAATGAGGTTATAAAAGAATATACAAATGAGCACCCGGAGAAATCATTGTATGTTCCGTCACTGGGGCAACATCGCTATTTTAGTGTGTTGCGTTTAGTGGATGCCATGGTGGGCAATAGCTCTAGTGGTATTATTGAAGCTGCCAGTTTCGGCCTACCGGTGGTTAATATTGGAGAGCGGCAAAAGGGTAGGGTACGAACGAAAAATATTATTGATTCTCCGGCCAATAGCAAGGCAGTTCAAGAGGCTTGTGAGCGAGCTCTTTCTGCTGATTTCAGGCAATGCTCTGGGTGCGTTACTAATCCATATGAAAAGGAAAATACAACTTTTTTGATTATGGAAATCCTTCAGCATGTCGATACAAATATAACGACCAAAGATTTCTATGACCTCCCATCCTTATCATTCAATCGGGTAAGAAATGAGAAAGCCAAATAAAATTATACTTACCGCCGACTCAAGCATTAGAGAGGCGATAACAGTTATTGATCGGGGGGTTATGCAAATCGCCCTGGTGTTGGATAATGGTAAACTGCTCGGGACAATAACCGATGGTGATATCCGACGCGGTTTTTTAAATGGAAAGACCTTGGATGATTCCATCGAAGATCTTTATAATCGTCAACCGGTTAAAGGGTTTGTTAATCACGACCCTGAAGATATCATCCAGCTTGCCCTTGCCAGGGGCGTAAAGCAGATACCTATTGTTGATGAAGAAAATACATTGTTAGGTATCGAGTATATCGATGATTATCTTCGGGTATCTGAAAAGCCAAATCTAGTAGTGTTGATGGCGGGCGGCCTCGGCACTCGACTGCGGCCATTAACTGAAACCACCCCTAAACCAATGTTGAACGTGGGGCAGAAACCTATTTTGGAAACTATTATTGAATCTTTCAATCGTTATGGTTTTCGAAACTTCCTGCTCAGTGTCAATTACCGGGCTGAACAGATCCAGCAATATTTTGATGATGGCAAACGATTTGGAGTGTCCATTCGATATATTACTGAGAAAAAGCGACTCGGTACCGCCGGGGCATTGAGCCTTTTGCCAGAGCGCCCCCAACATCCGATTTTAGTTATGAACGGTGACCTGCTTACAGGGCTCAACTTCGAACATTTACTCAATTATCATGTTCATGCCAAGGCAGACGCTACCATGTGTGTAAGGGATTATGAGTTCCAGGTGCCTTTCGGGGTAGTTAACACCCAAGGGGCCAAAATTCGCACTATTGTAGAGAAACCGTCCCATCACTTTTACGTTAATGCTGGTATATATGTTCTGCAGCCAAGCGCTATTGAATTAGTGCCACAGGACAGCTTTTATGATATGCCGCAACTCTATCAGGATCTTATTGATGCGGGGAAAAAGGTATGCTCCTTTCCGGTAAAGGAATATTGGCTCGATATCGGACGTCCCACCGAGTTTGAGCAAGCGCAAAATGAATACGCGGAACATTTTGATGTATAAAGATAAACGGATTCTTGGTCTCATCCCCGCAAGGGGGGGCAGTAAGGGTCTGGCCGGTAAAAATATACGCAATTTGCATGGAAAGCCTCTTATCGGCTGGACCATTGAGGCAGGAAAGGAAAGTGGTTGTTTCGATACTCTCATGGTATCCACCGATAGTGAGAAAATAGCGGAGATAGGCCAGAAGTATGGTGCTGAAATTCCCTATTTACGTCATGCAAAAATGTCCGGCGATACTACCCCGATCATGGATGTGATTATGCATACTTTGGATTGGTATGGAGCTAGGGCTATAAATTTTGATATTATCGTATTATTGCAACCTACTTCACCGTTGCGCAATGCCCATGATATCAAACGAGCTTTGACATTATACACCGAGCGAGACGCCCGAGCTGTGGTTTCGGTCTGCCGGGCCGAACACCATCCTTTCTGGATGAATACCTTGCCGGCAGATGGCTGTATGATAGATTTTTTGCCGGAAAAAGCCCTAAATACTCCCCGCCAACAATTACCTTCCTACTATCGCCTCAACGGAGCACTATATATGTCCGATACGGTCACCATGCGTAACACTAATACCTTTTTCGGCCCTAAAACCTACGCCTATATCATGGAAGCCGAACATTCAGTGGATATAGATGACCTGCTTGATTTCCACCGAGCTGAGCTGCTTATGCAGGAAAGGGTTACTCGTAAGTCTGAGGGTTAATATATATCTAACTGGATGCTAAGCGATAAACTCTATTTTTCGCATGTACCTGGATTCCCCTCCCTGGGCTTCCCTTTCCCCGGATGCCGTTATTTACAAAGTGCTAATTTGTCTAATATTATGAAATTATACAAAGATGTTTAAAATGGTCTATAAAAATGATAAGAAGAGCAAATAGCAAAATAATTTTATCGATTTTCAGTCGAATCGCATACAGTGTGGGATGAAACGGGTTTATGAGTAAAAAGAAACCGTCAGATGAAACGGGTAGTAAAACGGGAAAGAGGGTGACCTTTGCCCCTAATGACCAGGTTGAAAAACTTCGGCCCTTTGTAGACGAGTTTTGGTCTCTTATTTTAAGGACCTCATACGATACGAGTTTTGTTTCCAATGAAAGTACTCTAGATTCCTGGCAATCATATGTCTCAGGGGGAAAAGACGCGCTTATTGAACGGGTCAAATGGTATTATGGTGTTGATATTATATCTTACTATGACCAACCGATCCCAAACGTACTGGCTAAGGTTCGAGAGGGGAATAAGGGGAAAAAACAATATTTTAAGAAGTTGCCGGCCGCTATTAAATCAGGCGATGGGGTGTTGGGGCTTGCTGATAAACAACATATTGTACGAGCGTATGGAATACCCATGTGGCCGGATTATAAGGAAACGAGTTTAGAAACAATTTTATTATATATCTTTGATATAGTGGTTATTTTAATTGGAATTGTTTTTGGTAAAGTATTCTCTATTCCGGGCGGCTATGTATTGATAGGAATATTCGTATTTATTGGGATGTGTTTCCAAAGTGTTAAATTATTTTTCTGGTTGAAAAATATGCCGATACGTTCTGATTGGGAAAGACGAGTCGGTGAAGTAATTTCGTTAAAACGGGTGGCGCAAATTACGGAACCTAATAGAAATCAATGGATTATGATAGGTGTTCCTAAAACGCCCCCCTATTACAGCTTCGGCACGTATGCGAATTTTGGAGGTGGATGGGATTCACTTGTCCTTCTTAATACCCATTCGTCTGAGCATTTTGTTGTACGAGGGAGTTTGAGGAAAGCACATAATTCTGCAAAGCGTATTAATCTGGCTATATGGGATTGATTTATAAAATAGCATTTTTCGCCAGACCTCATAATCTTTTGCGGCTGAATATCAAAGTTTTACCATTATTCACAATAACACTTTTGAATGGTTTAGCCAGGAAGAAGCCCTTATGGTTATGTTGTTTGTCGACTTGTTATTGTATATTGTATAGTTGTCCTGGTTTGGCTCAAGTGGGATAATCGTGGGAGATTTAGCCTGTATATGTAGCCAAGCAATAGTAAATATTATAAATGTTAATACGTTAAAAGTGTATTTCAAGATAATTTTAAATGGTAATAGGATTATTTTTCCACAGAGAATCGAATAAATTTTTTAAGGGGTAAATTTGTAAAGGCAATACCTTTTTTAGCCTTAGTCTCACTCTCCTTGAGCCATCTTTTGGCATCTTTAATAGAATCCACCCGTTTTATGTTTCTTCTTGCGTAGTAGATGAGTTGTGGTCTTGGTTCTTCTTGGCTGACCCAGAATACCACCTCGTCGTTATTTGCATGGTCTATTACAGCGTTAGCCCATATCTCGTAATGGTGAGGATTTCCACCAGTGGTGGCATGGTAGAGATAATTATGGTAAGTCATCGGGGCAAGAGATATAATAAATAGTAAAAAAATTATGTTAAATTTTAGCTTAGTTGAATACAAAAATTGATTGTAATAGACAAATGTAGCTAGAAGTGATCCTAAGAAAAATATCGATTTCAGGATAGAAAACCAATGGATAGTGGTAAATCTTGATAATAAGATATGATGCAGTAAACATGGAAGAAGAAAAAGAAATAATATTATTCCAAAACGTTGCCTGAAATCATGCCATTTGATTTTTGATAATGCACCAATTGCTGAAGCAAAAATAAGATAAAAAACTGCGGAAGCACCATTTAGATAATTATTCCATATTATATGATAATCAGCTTTCTCTTGTACGTCCAGATTGTCTAATGAATTAGACTGATATATAAATTGACGTAATTCATGATTGATAAAATTGCTAAAGCCCACAACAAGTGAATTTTGCATAATGAAAATGGAAGCTCCAAGAAGTACGGCTGAGGCGACAAAAAATAGCAATTTAAAGTCTAACCCCTTCTTCCATTGTGTGCAGGTATATAAAAAAATACATGCGCCAAGGAGTATCCCTAGCCATTCCGTAAGTACGGTTAGCATCAAGCATAATGATAAGAGATAAAGAAAGATATTTTTTTTACTACTTATGGTTTCATCAAAATAGAGAGAGGTAAAAAACACCGTGAGAACAAATGGTAATTGAACAAACATTTCAATGTAATATACATTTGAATGAAACCAGAGGGTTGTTGGTAGTAGTAGGTAAACTGCTCCGGCAACAGTTGCTGCAATATTGAATGGTTGATTGTCAATTCTAGTTTTTCTTTCTATTATTAAATAAAGTACTATTGAACATGCAAGTTGCAAAAACATGTTAAACCATTCAATAAGCAATGGGCTTGGATAAACGTTGAATAATTTAAATATAAGATACGGCGGGATCAGGCCAAAAGAAGAATTTGATAAATAAAAATAACTGTCGTCTATTCCTAGTGGGTACTCATCGTAATTGTTAGACATTGAAGCGTTATTAATAAATTTATCCGCTTCGTTTTTAAAATTCATTTTTTGGGCAAATAAATTTTTTACTGCTCCTTCTTCAAACCATACTTGTTGAACAATGAGACTATGTGCAGTAGACCATTCAAAATTATGAGAAATTGGCCTGTCAATATAAGGCTTTCTGATAATTATACTTATCACAAATAAGATGATAAGGATCGCTATGTTTATGCCATGTTTTTTTGCTATGGATAGTAAATAATATTTCATAAAAGGTGGTAAAAATTCGCTTTCAGCCAGACCAGCCGGGAAAGAAAAATATGGATGAATGAGGAAAAACAGGCCTTATTTTTAACTGATTGTCGCCTCCGGCAACTGTGTCTTTGACAAATGCAGCTTAAAGTAAGGCACTACTTGTCGTAGCAATTGTAAAAACCTTGCAGGCCAAGACAATTATCGAAGCAATGATTACAAAACAGGTGGTTGAAAGTCAAGTACTTTTAGTTTAACACTTTAATATAACACAATATATGGCTTTGCAGCTTAGAGGCATCGAAATAGAGGTTTTGGTGTCGAGGAACCGTATGAGGGGATTCTTCATGTCTGGGTCTTGGTAGCGGCCGACAATGCTGCAATATAGCATGTAAAAGTCCAGCCGTGTCAATTGCTCGTATCGGATACCTAGTGGTGTCATGGTTGAGTATGGGTAATCACATGTTCATTGTGCGTAACCGTTCACCGGGTTAAAAAGAAAAGTTTCACAACATCAATCTAGTATGCGTTTACAGGTACTGCGGATGGGTGCAAGCAGGCTGGTGAGCTATAGTTAATCCAGTGCTAATCCGGCCTGATCGCGCGCAGATGTGGTGCTGGTAAACGCTTACCATTGCGAGGCGTTATCGGCCTGGTATTTATCAATGGTATATAACTTACTAAATTTTTAGACTGAACTTGATCCACTTAAACGTTGATCGTTTTCTTGAGAGACAATTATTTTACCGATTTGAATACTTTTTTTTAATCGTAAAATTAGAGCAATCGCCCAATATTTTTGGTTCTTTTCTGTATCGAGTGGGAAATTTCGTAAAAATACCTTTGCTTCGGCGATATATCTGGTCAGCTCTTGAGAAGGAACTCTCCCTCTGGAGGACTCGGCCCTCTCGCTTTCGTCAACGATAGGTAAAGCATTGAAAGGGAAAGGGGGCAAGGCTACGAGCTAGCGAGCTCCCCTAAGGCTTGGTCTTGGAGCTATTTCTTTCTGTGCTATTCATGATACACAGTAAGCAGGGATTAACTATTACCACTTAACCACCAGTGATTTAAAAGTGGTTACCCTTTCAAAACAGCGAGAAACCACTTTTTACTATATCATTATCGTTAGTTGCCTGTAAGAAAATATCCTTATCGTTAGATAAATCAAATCTGTAAGTTTGGTGTTTACGGATAATCCCAACATCTACATTTAGACCTATGATTGTCGGTAAATAAATCTACAGTTTTAATAAGTTTTTAGAGAAAATGTAGTTGATAGATTGATTAATCTATATTTTTTGGTGTTGTTGTGGAAGATTTTTACCTCTTTTTTTTGTACATAAATATATCAGACATCATGCAATAAATTTTTATGACTAATTATCTCTATTACCTTGATACAGAGTGCAAACGAACTGTATTTGACCCAATTGATGCATTCTTGATTCGACAGTAGTTTTATTCGTGTGATATAATAAAATTGTTTTTATTCTTAATGAAAGGATTTATTGAGAAAAGAAAGCCGTAAAATAATCATGTTGAGGTAGCAAAATGTTCAAAGAAGAAAGAGAAGAGTTGAAGTTTACCTGGAATATGATCGGCGATGTAATTGAAGGTCGTCCCAACCTTGGAACCACCATGGATGTCAGTGTATATCGACTAATGCAATTCACTTTAAGAGATGTTCTAATAAAAGAGTTTGATGTCGAGACCGCAGACAGAATTTTTTACAATGCAGGCAAGTTTGCAGGCAAAACTTTTTGCCAGGAGTTTATAAATAAAAAAAATAGCTTTAATGATTTTATCGTAGAGCTTAAAGAACTGATGAAAAAATTAAAAATAGGTGTTTTGCGAGTTGAAAAGGCTAATGTGGAAGGGATGATTTTTACTTTAACAGTTGCGGAAGATCTGGATTGTTCAGGGCTACCGGTCTGCAATGAACAAGTTTGTACTTATGATGAAGGATTTATCAGTGGAGTCCTCGGAGACTATACTGGTAAAGATTTCATTGTAAAGGAAGTTGACTGCTGGGCCTCAGGTGACAGGGTTTGCCGGTTCGATGTTAGACTCAATGATTAGCCAACTACAGCTTGGATTCATATAAGGATTATCCCTCTATGATCACAGTTAAAGAAGAAGATATTGATAAAATTACAGAGGCTTTTTATTTTTTACTTAAAGGAACAACGCCTGCTCTCATAAAATTGTCTGAAGATTATCCAGATAATGAGATAAAACAAGTTGTTGGTTATATCAATCGGTTTCTTGAAGTGTATAACAAAGCCTCAGGCTTGGCTTACACATTGTCAAACGGAGAACTGGATATTGATATTCCTAAGGGATCACTTTTATTTCTACAATCTTTAAAAACACTGCGGGCTAATTTGCAGCACTTGACTTGGACAACCCAGCAAATTGCCAAGGGGGATTTCGGCCTGAAAGTCGACTTTATGGGTGATTTTTCAATAGCCTTTAACAATATGACTCGGCAATTGGAAGATTCATTCCAAGAACGGAACCATACTAATAAAAAGCTTCAAAACAAAATCGAGGAACTCCACAAGACCCGTCATGCCATGCAAAATATATTGGAAGAACTCAAGACGGCACAAAAAAAGTCAGAAAATGCGACTAGGGCCAAGAGTGATTTCCTAGCCAATATGAGTCATGAAATACGTACACCGCTAAATGCTATAATAGGGATGAGCCATTTAGCTTTAAAAACTAACCTTTCCCCCAAGCAATCTGACTATATTAGCAAAATCAAAGGGTCCGCTAACACGCTACTGGTTATAATTAATGACATTCTTGACTTTTCCAAAATTGAGGCCGGCAAGTTTGCCATAGAGTCAATAAACTTTCAAATGGATGACGTACTTACCAACCTTGCCGATCTTACCAGCATCAAGGCGGAGGAAAATGGATTAGAACTGCTTTTTCATGTAGATGAAAATACACCAAATGACCTAAAAGGTGATCCCTTACGATTAAATCAGATTTTGATTAATCTTGTCAATAATGCGGTTAAGTTTACTGAAACAGGAGAAATTGTTGTCGGAGTCTCTGCAGTTGAAAAAAGTAAATCAGAGATCACTCTCCAGTTCGCTGTACAGGACAGTGGCATCGGCCTCACAAAGAAACAACGAAATAAATTATTTCAGCCCTTTTCTCAAGCTGACCCTGCCATTCAACGCAATTATGGCGGCACCGGATTAGGACTTACTATTTCAAAGAAACTTTGTGAGATGATGGGTGGTGAAATTTGGGTCGAAAGTGCATTCGGTGAGGGCAGCACTTTTATTTTCACAGCTGTATTCGAATTACAAGATAATGAAAAAAAACCTCTTTTACCAGAATCCACCCTTCGTGACAAACACGTCCTAATAGTGGATGACAATCAAATATCTCGTGAAATCATGCAAGACTTACTTGAGTCCATGTCCTTTGTGGTAAAGCAAGCCTCTTCTGGTAATGAGGCAGTATCCGATGTCATTCTAGCTGACAAAAAGGGGAACCCTTTTGAGATAATATACATGGACTACAACATGCCGGTTTTGGATGGAATAGCTACTTCAAAAATAATTAAAGAACTAGAGCTTTCCTTGCAGCCCAAGATCATTATAATTACAGCACGTTACCATGAAGAGGTGATGCAGCAAGCGACTGGTATCACAATAGAAGGCTGTCTGACTAAACCAGTGATCTACTCCATGCTCTTAAACGCCACCAGGCAAGCATTCGGCAAGAAAGGAATAAGGGATATCTCGCGAAAGACAAAAAAGGATAAAGATAATGATGCACTAAGGAAGATTAGAGGTGCTCAAATTCTTTTGGCTGAAGACAACTTGATCAATCAACAAGTTGCTCAAGAGATACTGGAACAAGCAGCCTTTATGGTGGATATAGCCAATAACGGCAAGGAAGCTGTAGAAATGGCAAGTAAAAATAATTACGATCTCATTCTTATGGATATACAAATGCCTATAATGAATGGTTTTAATTCAGCCCAAGAAATTCGAAAATTTGAACATATAAATCAAAAACCAACATTCCCTATACCGATTATTGCCATGACGGCTCATGCTATGATTGGAGATAAAAAGAAAAGCCTTTCCGCTGGAATGAATGATCATTTAACTAAACCAATTAACCCGAGTGAACTGTTTAACACTCTGATTAAATGGATTAAACCAGGAGTACGAAAAATTCCAGAGTATCTGGTTGAAAAATTAACTAACCCTTATCAGAAAAATAAAAGACTCGCAATCCCTGATCTGCCTGGTATTACGGTTAAAAGTGGACTTGCCATGGTTGGGGGCAATACCAAGCTTTATCGAAACCTGCTTGTTAAATTTTATTATAGCAATCAAGAAGTGACGAGCCAGATCCGTGAAGCTATTAATAGAAAAGACATAGAGTTAGCACAACGTCTTGTCCATACTATTAAAGGGTTGGCTGGTACCATTGGTGCTCACGATTTACAAAAAAAATCCGCTGAGCTAGAAGCCGCCATCGTAATAAGTGACCAACCATCAAGAGAATTAATTGCTTCTTTCGATAGGGAATTAACGCAAATCTTCACAGCATTGTCATCTTTCGTAAAGAGAGAAGCTGAATGTGAAATAACAAACATAAAAGAGGTGGGCAACCCAGAGTTGTTACTTGAATTACTTTCAAAGCTCAATAATTATATAGGGAAAGGAAAACTCAAGATCTGTAAAGAAATTATACTAGAGATTGATAAATTTGACTGGCCAGATGAGTTCAATAAAGATGTAGAGAAGTTGATCAGACGGGCAGCAAAATATAAATTCGACGAAGTAACAAAAATAATAAAACAATTAACAGCAAAAATAAATACCTGATAACTAATAAAGATATTGAAATAGAACCTACTGCACCCATTAATCTACAGGAGGTCCTTAGGTATATGTCCATAAATAGTTATTACTATCTTGTTTTTAGATATATTTATAAAAAAATGAAGCAATTACACTAAAAAAAAACGAATATGAATGACCTACTCATAAGTAAAGATAACCAAGCTGATAATTGTTTATAGGTGAATTAAATTATCTTTATGAAACTAATATGAAAACGGTAACTACACAAAAAATGCTCACCATAGCCAATGTACAGAGTCTGAAATGGTTAATGTATGGTACTTGGACAGTAATTATCGTGTTAACTATGGTTATTTTGATAAGTGAAGAACGGGCGACAACCATAGAGCTTGTTCGATCCGAAGCTATCGCATTTTTTCATAAAGATGTATCTATCAGAAAATGGGCCGCAATGCATGGAGGTGTCTATGTGTCGCCCACCGAAGTGACCCCGCCCAACCCTTACCTCTCTCATATTCCAGATCGAGATATTGTAAGTACCGATGGTAAAAAATTGACATTGATGAACCCTGCTTATATTTATCGCCAATTAAGTGAAGAGTTTGCGAAGGAATATGGTGTTACCGGACATCTTACCAGCCTGAATCTACTGCGTCCTGAAAATTTGCCGGACCAATGGGAAAGAAAGGCCTTAGCCCAATTTGTGAAGGGGGCTAAGGAGGTTAGCAATGTTTCAATATTAAATGGAAAGTCTGTTTTCAGACTAATGCGACCTTTGGTTACTATCAAAGAGTGCCTTAAATGTCATGACCACCAGGACTACAAGGACGGTGGTATTCAAGGTGGTATTACAATTACCCTACCCCTTGAGAAATATCAAATTATTGAGAGAAGAGAAATAATACGAATTATCGGCGCAGGAAGTTTGCTTTGGCTCTTTGGATTATTTGGTGCATTTTTTGCTTTTCACCAGATTAAAATCGGCTTGCAGGCACATGAGGAAGCCGAGAAAGAACTTATGCGCAAAGAAGAACGAAACCGCAAAATCCTTGATACTGTACAGTTCGGTATACTTATAATTGATTTCCAGACACAAAATATTGATTATTTAAATCCGGCGGCCTTGTCCATGAGCGGGTATCAGTATACCGATCTTGTCGGAAAACCATGTCATCAGCTCGTTTGTTCAAAAGCGCAGGGGAACTGTCCTATTATTGACCTCAACGAGAAAATGGAAAGTCATGAGACTGTGCTGCGTTGCGCTGGTGGCAGTACTGTTAATATAATGAAAACCGTAAAGCTGATTGAGACGATAAATGGACGAAAAATAATCGAGTCTTTTGTTGATATCAGTACACTTAAACAAAACCAGGTTCTGCTTGATGCTCATGCTGTTAGAACCACAGAAATCAATGATCTACAGATGAGACTCCTTGCTCCTGGGCTGCTTACAGATAAGCTTGCATTGATCTGTAAAAGTTTAGTTGACAATTTTAGCCTGTATTTTGCTCGGATATGGCTAATTGGCCCTAAAGATCTGTGCCAAAAGGGATGTTGTCATGCTAACAGCTCTGAGGAAAAATTATATTGTTTTCATTCTACCACTTGCCTTCACCTTAAAACAAGTGTCGGCAAGTATACCCACCTTGACGGTGCTCATGGAAGAATTCCATTGGGGGCTTATAAAATAGGTCAATTAGCCACAGGGGAACAGCGTAAATTTATAACCAATCAAGTCTCCACAGACCCTAGAATCCATGACCATCAATGGGCCAGGAAACATAATCTGGTTTCTTTTGCCGGTTATAGGCTTATGGATCAAGATTATAAAACGGTTGGTGTTATGGCTATGTTTGCCAAACATCAGTTGGACAATGATGATATTCACCTAAGCCGTATGGCAGAAGTCGTTTCTCAGATCATTGTGACAGAAAAAGCGGCCGACAAACTGGCTCAAGCCTTGTTCAGCGCTGAGAGGCTGAACAAATTAACCATGGGCCGAGAAAAAAGAATCATGGCAATGAAACTGGAGGTAAATAAATTACTCATTGCCGCTGGTAACCCGCCAAAATATAAGGGGACAGGAGAGGCGGATAATGAATAAGGAAAAATTATTCTGGCCCGTATTTATTCTGGCCGTGGGGTTGACTGTGGCTATAGCCTGGAAAACTGCTATGGTCACCCACTATGATCAGGCACGATTAAAAGCAGAGCAGTCAGCCGCTATTCAGGTATCTTCTCTCAATAGAGAGGGCCTTATGAAAATTCAGAACATGATGAGTCAACTCGCAACCCATCCCGAAGTAATAAAGGTGACAAAAGGCCTGACCCTGCCCGACAATGAAGCAATTATTGAAGAGCTTATATTTTTACAACAAATTACCAGGGCTGCCCTTGTATATATTCTGGACCGGGAAGGAACGACCATTGCCTGCACCCCATATGGAAAAAATGGAGAAGAAACACTGACAGGTAAAAATTACGCCTTTCGTCCCTATTTCACAAGGGCAGTAAAATTTAGTGATGACACGACGTACATCGCACTTGGTGTAACCACAGGCAAGCTTGGAGTATATCACAGCACCCCTATTATCATTGGTAATGAGGTACTCGGTGTTATGGTAATAAAAACAGGTCTTGAATTGTTTGACCAGTTATTTGATGATTATCCTTACCCAATCGCCTTTATGAATTCCACTGGAGTTATCTTTGCGACCAACCAGGAGGATTGGCTTTTTAAGGTCGGTCAGCCCATATCCGAAGATAGACTCAATACGATAAGGCAGAGTCGTCAATTTGCCGACCAACCACTGGCTCCTCTGGATTATAATTTGTTATCTTCTAAAATCACCACTGCAGACCAGGTTTTTAATGTCATCAACAGTCCGACCCTCTTGCCAGATGTTCAACTGGCAATTCTTTTTCCCTATCATATACCGGTCCTGAATATTCTCGTTAAAGTTCTACTATCTGCTGGTGTGACAGGGATGATTGTGATTATGAGTTTTTTAATTGTTCATCGAGGCCGTTTAAAAAAAGAGGTGGAGAATAACCTAGCTCATGAACATTCCCTTTTCGTACGTGGCCCAACTATGATTTTCAAGTGGGCAGCTAAGGAAGGCTGGCCGGTGGAATATGTCTCCCAGAATACAAAAGAAATCCTCGGCTATCACTCTCAAGAATTCATTTCCGGTGAATCGCCATATGTTGAGATCGTCCACCCTGATGATTTAAACAGGGTAGCTGCTGAAGTGACAGAAGCTTGCAACAAGAGACAAAATAGTTTTCAACATCAACCTTATCGGTTGTTGACCAGAAGCGGCAAGTATATATGGGTGGCTGATTACACAACCATAATCAGAAATAATGAGGGTGTGATTACCCATTACTTTGGTTATTTGGTCGATATCACCTCATCACAGCAACTGGCAGAACTGTTAGCTACCGAAAAAAAACGGATTGAACTATTTATTTCCGGGACAAACCTCGGCACATGGGAATGGAATGTGCAAAATGGCGAGACTATTTTCAACGAAAGATGGGCTGAGATAGTTGGTTATACACTAGAAGAGTTGGAACCTGTCAACATTAATACCTGGTTGACCCTTTGTCATCCCGATGACGTAGCTAAGGCAAAAGAATTGTTACAACAACACTTTACTGGTAAAAGTAGTCATTTTGCCTACGAATGCCGCATGAAACATAAAAACGGTAGTTGGGTCTGGGTATTCGAACATGGCAAGGTCTCCACATGGACTGATGACGAAAAACCCCTGATTATGTTTGGTACCCATGCTGATATTACCAATAAAAAACAAAACGAAATAAAAATGAAGAGACTATTGGCCGTTCAAGAAGAACAAGCGGCTAACTTAGAGGAAAAACAGGAAGTATTGCTGAGTATGATGGAAGATGCAGAAGAAGCAAGAAATGATACTGAGCGTTTAAACAAAATTCTTCTAGAAAAGACTAAGTTTGCTGAGGAGATGGCAGTAAAGGCGAATACAGCCAGTAAGGCCAAGAGTGAGTTCTTGGCCAACATGAGTCATGAGATTCTTACTCCCATGAATGCCATTATGGGTATGAGCTACTTAGCATTGAAAAGCGAACTCACAGCAAAACAGCATGATTATATAAGTAAGATACAAGTATCATCTGGTAAACTTCTAGACATAATCAATAATATTCTTGATTACTCCAAAATCGAGGCAGACAAATTTACTATCGAATCAGTGCCTTTTCATCTGGAGGATGTTTTTACCAACCTTGACAACTCAGTGGGGCTGTCGGCAAAAAAGAAAGGATTAACCTTGTTTTTTGACATTAGTAATGAGGTGCCAACCGGACTGGTAGGAGATCCCTTGCACCTTGGGCAAATTCTCACCAATCTGGTTAATAACGCAGTTAAATTTACTGAGCACGGCAATGTTGCAGTAAAGGTTAAAGCCATAGCCAAAACCGAATTGCAAGCAACTCTAAAGTTCTCTGTGCAGGATACCGGCATCGGTCTTGCTGAAGAACAAAGAAGTATATTGTTTCAGGCATTTTCTCAAGCTGATACATCTACTACAAGGAAATACGGCGGCACTGGTTTAGGATTGATTATTTCCCAAAAACTAATTGAAATGATGTCCGGTAAGATCTGGGTAGAAAGTAAGCTCGGAGTTGGTAGTACTTTTAATTTCACAGCATGCTTTGGTCGTCATAAAGAAAAAAAGAAAGATCTTTCAATATCAAAAATAGATGTGCAGCGACTTGAAAAGATACATAGTTCCAAAGGTTTATTGGCAAAGAGTAATGAGCAGGTGACCAGGAAGATATTGGAACAGGAAGAACAACATGTTTCCGTCCAGCAATATAATTTAAAAGAACTTCAAGGTGTTTTGGGAAATTTGGAACCTTTTCTTCAGGAAGGAGTGCCGCGAAGATGCAGGGACATACTGAAAACAATCAGGGATTTTACCTTGCCGGTAGAATTTGTCGATGACCTAGAAACCTTAAACGAATTGGTGAAAAGATATCAATTCTCCAAGGGGCAAGAAATAGTGCAATCTCTTAAAAAGAAAATATATACATTGGAGAAAACAAAAGAAATTAATAAATAATTTGCCTCTAAACAAAACTCAGCTGAAAATTCGGTAATTACCCGCAGAAGGCACGTTCAAGGGTAATTTATAAATCGCAATTAAGGTACTGTATCCACGGAACTTTTAAGACGGTTTGCTGAGTTTTGTTTATAGGCAAAAAAATAATAACGGCCAAAAAGCTCAACTAGAAAAGATCCAAAGTGTTATTCAGATGGAGCTATTGGAGTGAAAAAAGTAACAGGCAAAATGGAAAATAGTGAAACGAATGGTTTGAACCATGGTCATCGGAAAATTGAGGAAGGTGTTCCGATGTCAGCGCGTATGCGCAAGCAGGGTGATCGTGATCTAAGTCATCGCTCTATTACTGGTGTCCTTTCCTATGCCCTTGCATGGCTGTTGGTGGTTATTGGCACCGATATTAGCCGACAGCAACCCCTCTTTGTCTATACTATTGGACTTCTGTTGTTGCTCATCGGACTTCTGCGTCTTCTTATGGTGAAGTTTTACGACAATTGGTATGGGAAAAGCCCTGGGCTGTGGCGCCGCTGGTTCGGGTTGGGCATGATAAGTTCAGCGGCATTGTGGAGCTTTTTTGCCGCTTGGGTTTTATCACGGGTAGGATTAACAACAGAAGGATTGATTATCCTATTGCCGTTGATAATGATATGTGCAGGCGGTGTAACCAGTTTAGCGCCTAATCAGTTGTTTTTTCAAGTTTTTTTTGGTGTTATTTTGTTACCACAAATCATAGTACTAATTACTTATAAAACTGCCCATGCCTACCTAATTGCTGTCATGTTGTTTTTGTTTGGGATATTTATTTTTATCACAGCCAAAAGTATTC
>JAOTSI010000069.1 GCA_029865005.1 Desulfobulbaceae bacterium | reverse complement strand
CAAAGGACCACTCAATATCCTGGGGACGTTTAAAATAGTTTTCTAGTTGCATGGCCCGCTCAGCCAGTTCACGAAGCTGCTCATCGCTAAGGCATGAATGGTCTGCTTCTCGATCTGAGAGAACCCGCTCTTCAAGCCCCCCTTTCTCTGAGGGAAAAAGAGCTTTTGTTTTGTGATTGATATGACGGGAAATGATTTCAGGAACCAAGGTTTTACGAACCTGAAAGGTATCGACCGGAATCTCTCCTTCCACCACCCCGGCACCTTGACCAGGTGCACCAACCACTATCAAGATATCACTGCCCGGCAGAGATGGATCAATAGTGTGGATCACCCCACTAACAGCTGAATCCACCATCCGCTGACAACCGCAGGCGATGGACATACGCCCCATATCTGGAAAAAGTCTTCGCCGATAACAGACCGATTCTAAATTAAATAGACTTTGAACCACTTCCCGATAAGCACTAAACACTGCTTCGGGTTCAGGTGGAACATGAAGAATGGAACAAAATTGTCCAGCAAAGGAAAAATCAAGATCCTCTTCCCTGGCACTGCTCCGAACCGCTAAGCTTATTGGATGGTCACTAACTTGAACCATCCGGTCAAGGGCAGAACCTATCTCTGCTAATAATGTGGGAGGTGGGGTTGCTTCTGCTATACCATTCCACAAGTTCGCCCGTACCTTTTCAAAAGCATCAGGATCACTTCCAGGTTCTTCCCACAAAGTCTCAAATTGAGCAATATGCCCCTGCAAACCATTAAAATCCATTAAATCATGATAAGAACCGGTTGTAATAACAAAACCTGAGGGGACCTCAAGATCTAACTTATCCTTTATCTCGGCTAAGTGTGCCATTTTCCCCCCCACAATGGACCACTGGAGAGGATCAACCATGTCAATATCCAACACCCTTGGCCCCTGCCGATCATCTTCGCCTTTTAGAATCGCACAAAGTTGCTCCTCCAGCCGCTGATGGACAGTGTAGAGATTTCGATGCTTAGGATCAAGGGTACTTAAGATATCAACCGAGGTATAAACAGCCTCCAATAATTGTTGAACACTAGTCTCAATATAGTGATTATCAAAGATATACTGGCCACCCAATTTCTCCCCCATATCGGCTATAATCTCCAACGCATTGTTGTTACTACGTAAAAGATTGCGAAAACGTTGAAAAATCTCACGGGGTGTCGGCTGTTTTATAGGAGCATATTTACCGACTAACCGGTTTAATTTGCAAATAAATGGAAAGCGGTTAGTCATAATAATCCTATCAACACGTATTCAAATATTGGCGGCTGCATAAATCTGAGGCACCTGTTAACACTTAGTAACCGTTCACCGGGTAGTAAAGAAAAGTTCTATAACATCGGACTGGTAAACGCTTACACCACTTACAGATTCGCACTGTATTAACTGTGACCAGATACGTCCACGGGATAGTAAGCAATCACAGCTCTCAGAAGAAACAAGGAGTTTTCATCACACACCCTAACTACCTAAATTTACACGAGAAAGCACGTGAACACATAACCCCTTTTACATCATACAAACAAACGACTCACCCCCTTTCCCCGGAAGGGTGGAGAGAAACCGGGAAAAGGGGGATCATCGAAATCACTTATTAGGAGTTTACTGTATAACAATTAACTCCTGAGCTTGTATATAGAGTGCTAGATCAGTGACTACCACCGCCCTTAAATACGGCACCGACACCGAAGCCGGCAACTAGAGCTATTACAATAGCCATTACTCCGTACAAAGCTGCATTATTAAATGCAAGGTCAGAGAGTTGAGCAACCACACCAGCTCTTGCAACGGTTATAGTACTTTGAGCCTTCTCCATTATCTTGCCGTCCCTAACCGCCAAGACTTCAACAGAATATTCTCCTGGAGTAGCTTGATAAGGCCAATCCAATTCCAATTTATAGGTGGCTCCATCCTGCTCGATAGTCTTATTCACTGCGCCTTCACGTACTGAATATAAATTATCTTTTTCCTTAAAACGGATGAATTCATCAAACCATTGTTTGACCTCGACTTCCATTTTATCGCTCTCTATTTTAACGTGGCTCTCCAATGCTGGGTAACCGATCTTGTTCTCATTGAGTTGATCAGTCAGCAACATTTTATCCACAGGCGAGGTGGAGGAAAGCATATAAACCGCAGGCACTTCACTGTAAACCATGGACCCCATTTTCATCCAAAAAAGATTCGCTGCTTTTCCTTTGAATTTGAGATGAGATTCACCATTAGGAGCTGTTATTTTGACGATTAACTCATCGTCAGCCTTACTTTGCCCGGAAACCACTAGCTTCGCACCATGGTAAGACATACCAATATCAACTTTATCAGGAGTGGTCACACAAGTTAGAGCGAAGGACTCAGCCACCCCACCCAATACTAAGACGAGTGCGGCACAAACCATCATGGCCCTTGCACCTATATTAATTTTATATAATTGTAATAAAGTCATTATTAATGACCTCCTGCGTATGCTAATAAAAGAGAAGGTTCCATAACCAATTCTGTGACAATCTTCACGGTGACCGCAAGAACGAGCATGGCCAACAAGATCTTAAGTTGATCGGCTTTAAGTTTCTTGCCAAGCATCGTTCCTATCTGAGCACCAAACACGGAACCGACAAGCAACAAGATAGCTAATAGAAAATCAACGGTATGGTTACTGTAGGATTGCAAAAAGGTTACTTCCGTACATGTAAACATAATTTGAAATAAACTGGTGCCAACGACTACGTGCATTGGCATGCGCAGCATATATATCATTACCGGTACCATTAGGAAACCGCCGCCGACTCCCATGATGGCAGCCAATACTCCAACAAAAATTCCCAATGCCACGGGAACCATAGCAGAATGAGTTACCCCTGATTTTTCAAAGTAGGTCTGCAGGGGAAGTTTTGACAACAATCCACCTTTTTTATCAGCAGGAGCAGCCTGTTCTGAAGATTCCGCCTTAGCTGCTTTATTCTTTTTCAAAGCATTAAGACTCTCAATAAACATAAACGAGCCAACGGACCCAAGCATAACCACATAGGTTATCTTGATTAAAAAATCAGCCCCACCAGTTGCTCGCAATACTTTAATTAGCTGTACGCCGGCAGCTCCGCCGAGAAAACCACCAATCAAAAGATACAAACCCATTTTAAAATCTACGTTACCCAAACGCCAATGAGCAAGAGTACCTGAGGCAGAAGCAGCCACAATCTGATTAGCATCAGTGGCAGCAGCGATGGTCGGCGGGATACCGATCATCATTAACAGAGGGGTCATCAAAAACCCGCCTCCGACTCCGAAGAGCCCAGAAAGTAACCCGACAGCTAGTCCGAGCCCAACAACCACCAGGTAATTTACACTGGTGAGTGCAATAGGTAGATACATATGCATTGTTCATTCTCTCCATTTGTTATTAATTAATATTTAGTTATTATAATTATATTTTATTATCATTTTCATTTCTCACCCTCCCTGACGCAGCATTCCCCATAACCATTGGTTAGCTTCTCTATATTTGCATAAGAAAAGAACCACCGATTTAATCACATCGAGAGTCATGCTGAGAATATTCATACGCATGACAGGTTGATCGTAAATGAGAATAATTTACTTCCGTGGTGTAACCATACACCTGACAGGTCGAATTAATTATACAACTCCGACAAGATAGGCATACAACAACAAAGCAAACTCTTACATACAGTGCTGTGATTTTTAGTAATCCGCTAAAATTCCAACACGGACAAACTCTGCGATGTTGCTGCTCAACGCTTACATCAAGGTGACTAGTGCGATTGCGCCCCTCTTATAGCAAGACTCGGGCCAAAAGCTTTTCACCCCGTAATAACAACAAATATTTTTAGTACATGTTTTTTAGTGGAAGAATCTGGACCAAACTGGAGCCAAGAGTGTTCCAGATATGGACAGTTAGAAAATAATAGCTTGAATTAATAAAGAAAAACAGGATGAAACACCTGTTCATTACTGAAACAGTGATATTGCGCCCTCTATTAATAGGCGCGGAACAAACGACATATCCAAAAATCCGAGCTGACGATTACCCAGGAAAGCTTTACTATTTTCTAGCTCCTCATAATTGAATATCCCACTCTTAAGCGATATCACCAAGAGTGGTAATATTGAATATATGGCCTCTTTTTCATCTCCACCAACAATATGGATTAAAAAAGTCAAAAATCGAATCGTTATTTACAACTATAACTTTAAAAATCAGGATCTATCCGGACTTCCCAAACGGTGTATTGCACTAAAAATATGATCTAAAGCCCTTGTTGCTTTTGAGCTTGAGGTTGAATAAATCTACGATTCGAAAAACACAACATTTTTTGAGGTATAGAAACTCGCGATGTTTAGCACAGGCAATCTTTTTTTTATGTTCTGTTATACTGTCAAGTTAGAAGACAATGCTATTTGAAAATCCCAGATATAGCCAAGTAAAATAAGTACCTGGTCACAAGATTCGTAACCAACTATCTTAATCTTGTGTGACCACTCAGCATCACTCAATTAGCCATATAGATTTTGATATAACTTAATCTTATTTTACTTTTCATATCTTTTGAAGTATATAGGTCTTATTGGCTAGTAACTATTGGTAATGATTATCATCTACTTCCCCATAGTTAAAAGGTAACCATTCACCGCTACCAAAACAGATTTGATACGCTGCGCATTACATATCCCGCAAACGGTTAAGTTGATTTTATTAAAAAGGAAGACACGAGATGAAAGTAGCATGTGGCAACTGTAAAACAGTATATAATATTTCCGATGATAAAATTGCTGGTAAAAAGGTCATTGCACGATGCAAGGTTTGCGGAAAACGCTTTGTGGTCAATCCTGATCAAAACAGTAAAGAAGAAGTCTTAATCTCACCTGATACTTCATCAAATGATCAGCCAATTTCTCCTTCTCAGCCATCGGTTAAATCAAAAGATACATCAAAACCTCAGCAAGCAATCAGCAAACCGGAAAAACTAATACCCTCTCTATCAGATGATCACCAACTTTTTACTGACTATCCAACCCTAAAAATTCATAAAGCTGAAATTTATGATTTTGAAGAAATTTTTAAACCAAATAAAAAAGGAAACTTCAAACACGCTAATAATAAATTAAAAGTCAAAATATTAGATGCAGTATCAGATACCCTACACAGGATGCTAAATAAAGATGAAAAAGTAATGCGGATTGCTAAAGGATTAGCATATTATCCAGCCGAATTATTCTTCGGAAATGGGTACCTTACAATGATGTATAATCACTATGCTATAATCTGCACTGACAGAAGAATTATATTTATAAATATCAATTCCAGAGTCAAAAAAGTAACCCATTACCTGTTTCAACTTCCATATAATGAACTTAAAAATGTCAAAAAGGGATGGCTATTCGGACGAATTATTTTTAACAGGAAGAAAGGTGCACGTAAAATTTTCAACTCCATCAAAAGGAGTTTAGCAAAAGAAACCGCTGAATATATAACAACAAAAATAAATTCGCCCTCAACCTCGCCTAGCAAGGCCGATACTAGCCTTGAAGATCTTTGCCCCTCTTGTTTTGTTTCTTTGCAAAAAAATCTAATCGATTGTCCTAAATGTAAAGTTGATTTTAAATCACCCGTAAAGGCAGCATTACGCTCCTTGCTATTACCAGGCCTGGGGGATATTTATCTGGGCCATAAGTTGATCGGCACGTTTGAGCTCTTCGGTGCCTTATTTGTTTGGTTTATAGTGGGATCCATACTTATGGAGGGCGGAAACGGTAGCTTAGTCACCGCCATCTTCATACTGTTTATGGTAAATGGTGTTGATGGAATGATGACCTATTTCATGGGAAAAAAGGGATATATCTTAGAAAAAGCCTGAGAAACAAAGCACATAAAAAGTAAGGGGTGAATAGAACTCCAACTGTTGAATATTCTTCCCATGGAGACAATGTAATGGTATTTACACACCATGAAAACACAGAATATACCTTCCTACCCCAAGGGTCATTCCACAAAAGCGGTGCCGTATACTGGACACAATGATCCACTATATTTACACCACTGGCTTGAATGTAATGCAAAGTTTTCAGTAATTATCGGGACTCCCATGAAACATCTAAAATCACCGATCAGTAAAGTTGCTTCAGCCTTAAGAGTACGTAGTGAAGGAATGGGGCTACGCGCAACCGGTCGAGTTCTCAAAATGCATAAAATTACGGTAAGCACTTGAGAAAAACTATTTGCCGACCAAAAAGAAACGTTGATGCAGTACAACTTTTGCCATAATTTTGTTTCGCTTGTTTTTGAGGGTGATGAGCCATGCACCATTGTGAACAAGCGTAGCAAACCTTCCTACTCTAAAAGATTGGATTGCTGTTATAATGGAACGGAGTAGCAGCGTTATTGTCGAGCAACAATGTGGAAACGAAAATGCCAACCTGTTTGAATCAGATATGTTAACCGTATGCGAATAAATTACACAAACAGATAATTTAACGTTTTTGTTCGACGAAGAGCGCAGCTACGGCAACACACTCACACCAAATATAACTTAACTGGCAACATAATGCCCCCGTGTCAAGATCAAAAAACTTTGATAACAGCAACGCCCTATCCGGTAAAATGGTTACTGAACCTATCCGCTCGCCTCCTTAAACAACTGAAGCATTAATTCATTTACATGAGTAAGTTATGCCTAATAAATTAACAATCCGAATTCTTTTTCCCTATTTAACCATAGTTTTACTATGTACATTTTTGGTGGCCCTATCCTCTTGTACACGCAGTAATGACCGTCATACAGATGATCACAAAATTGTAGTACTTGCATATCATCAAATTAATGACGATTTGACTAATACATATACGGTAACTCCTCAAACATTTGTCGAGCAAGTTTCATCACTACTTAGGCGAGGATATGTTTCTATAAATTCAAATGATTATTATGCTTGGCAAACTGGCAAACAAACATTGCCCTCAAAATGCTTTCTTTTGACCTTTGATGACGGCTCCGAGTCTGATTATACAATTGTTTACCCCCTTCTCAAAAAAATGAATCTTCGTGCCACCTTTTTTCCCGTGATCAGCCATATAGATGATCCTGGACGTATCAGCACCAAACAACTTCAAGAAATGTCCAGGGATGAAAGATACTCCTTCGGATCTCATACGGTTAACCATAAGGTGTTACCTTTACTAGAAACAGAGGAGCTTAGGCGCGAACTTGTTGACTCTCGTCTTTTTTTAGAAAAAATTACCGGAAAAAATACGATATCCTTGTCTTACCCTTTTGGCGCTTGGATTCAATCAACTATACCTATCGCCCAGGAGGCAGGTTATAAAATGGCGTTTACCATAATTGGGGGGGTAAATGGAGTATCGTCAGACCTCTTCACTTTACGAAGAATTGCTGCGGTCAATTCTTTGCAAGAACAAGATTGGATTAGGATCACTGATTTTGACCCTGAAACATACCATGATTACTATTCTAGCTTACTGAAACAGTCAATAGCGGCCGGCCACACAGATATCGCCACCATTTGCCGCAATGAACTGAAAAAACTAGGCAATTAACAATATACCATGCGTTAGTGGGACATAAATGTAACCATTATCCACCAGTTGTTAAATCAGTCTTTTTGCGCCAAGGGGTCAGGTTGAGCAAATTTGGATTTGATCTGTGCAATAGGTCACCATCAATTGAAGAAGAGCGTAATTTATTGAATAAATCCGGGTCCAACGATGAAGCACCTGTAGAGATTGTTGCCAAGCCTCGCGCCATTCTCATAATTTTTTCATTTGATTAGGGCCGCGGAAAATAATAAATATCCCAAAATTGCGCAGGATTTTTAGTCTTCTTTTTTATCAAGGCAATAGGCGCATAGTATTACTATGTAATTGTTGCCTTGATAAAGAAGACGGCTAAAAAGACAAGCAAGATGGGATAATTTATTTTTTCCGCGGCCCTTAAACAAATCTTCTATGGACCAACGTTTTGCGAAGTAAAAAAATATCTGTTGCACATCAATCTCCAATCGGTCGACAATAGTGATCTGATTTTGCTGAGCTTGCCGTATTTATCTTCAATCCTCATCCAAACGATCCGGACCTTTAGTCCACACATAAATTTGGCAATACGCAGTGCACTAACGATAACGCACCCATTGCAACTTGCCATAAAGATATACCTTTTCACGAGTCTTCGGCAAAACCCCAACTCTAGTCAAACCAAACTAATTACCTGAGTTTATGTGAGGAATTTTTTACTGGCAACTGTTTCCAAAGCATAAAGCTTAAATTTTGCACTATCCAAACATGATTATTGTATTTTGATTTAATATCGGAAGTTATAAAGAAATATTAAAACCTTACTCCCGGTTTTCATGAGCTAATTATTAATTATTATTAACTTTACATGCAAATCTAATGTTCAATCTCCCAGCGATATATCAATAGCCCTGTGTTTGCCATGGATAAAACATGATTTAGATAATCCGAGTTTCCTGTGTATAACCAAACACGAGGGGTTTCTTCTCTTACAGATATTGCAGCAATATTTTTATCATTACCACCTTCACTTTGACGCCAGGTGTAGCCAGCAGTGCGTATAGATAATTTGGTTGGTTGCCCATTTGGCTCAACATAATTTCCACCTGTTGAATGAGCCGCTAAGGTGTTAATCTTGCCTTTTTGTGTCATTGTTATTGCACCGCCATACTCAACAGAAAGCGTCCATGCTTCACGGCTTGATTCATTTTCTGTTCGCTTATTATCTTCTTTATACTCGCAGGTGAAATTGGCCAAAAGTATTTCAACGGTGTTGCTATTTTCGTGCTGGATAACTCTTTTTTCACTCCTGTGCACGCAATGACCATTCCATATAATTTCCTGACCGACAGTAAACCTGTATTTAACTGTCCTGAAGGATTTATCTATTGTGGGCTCACCTTCAGCAGGAGGACGACTGAAACCAAAAAACGAAGTTGGACCTGCGCCAAGCTTAGTTGTTGTCGTTGTGTTGCCTGATTTGTGTGTATCCGT
Source organism: Desulfobulbaceae bacterium (assembly GCA_029865005.1). Lineage (GTDB taxonomy): Bacteria > Desulfobacterota > Desulfobulbia > Desulfobulbales > Desulfobulbaceae > JAOTSI01. The sequence continues at coordinate 4,588 of JAOTSI010000069.1, read as the reverse complement.
AATGGTAAATAAAGGGTCAGGATCCTCAGCCTGTGAACTTGTTCTTGTCCAACTAAGATCGACATTAGTAACCCGATACGGCCCAAAAGAAACATTTAGCCTTTTACCAAAGATCTTGTCAGATAACGAATTGGGATAATTTAAGCTATAGACAACAGCATTTGAACCCAGTGACGTATCGACATTCATTTGCAACTTAACAGGAGTACAGCCTGTTAAAAAAATTATCGTAAAGGGACTGGGCTCTTACTGTTCCAGTACACAATATGGAGTAGTCACTTTTTCTTGCACTATACAACATACTGTGCTTTTTCGTCGGCCTGGAACAGTGGGAGCCCAGTCCCATCGTAAACAAGAGGTATTTAATTAATATTCTTATATTGCCACCTCCACTAATTCTGTGAATATAGAGCATGCTATCTCTCCTTGAGGATCATTAAATAAGCCTGACAATATATCTAAGGTGCGTGAAAGACGGTTAGCAGCTACATTTGAGGAGATAATTTTAAGTATGGAATCTCATAAATTGCCAAAAACGAATTGTGCTAAAGTTCCGGGCAAGATCGACAATTATCCTTGCTAATAGTATTGTATTTTTAATATCTAAGGATTTTTCTTTTTGCTACATTAATATTTTTTTTTGCTTTTTTATATACACTACTTTTCTTCGAAATGTTTTCGTATAGCCCAATGGCTTCTTTATATTTCATTTGGTCAAACAATGAATTTCCCAAGTTGTAAATAAGAACATCTCGTTTATTTAGAGGGCAGAAAGTTAATGCTTTTTTATAATATTCTTCTGCCATTTCAGGCTGGCCCATTTCTAAATAACAGTCTCCAATAGCCCAAATAGTTTCGGTGTCATTTGGTAATAATTGAAGTGCAAATTCAAACTCTTGAATAGCTACAATATATTTGCCATCCTGGTAGAACCTGTCACCAAGCATATAGTGGTGATTATGTTGTGACTGTTTACCAGATTTATTCATTTATTTTTTTAGAATTATGTAAAGTTCAGTTGACACTTGCACAAACAGAATAATAACCATTAGTTCCCACTTTCTACCTGACCTTTCAATAAGACCAAAATCTTCTAAAAACTTTTCGCTAAATGAAAACTTCGATTTTCCCTTAATAGTCGCTTTCATTACCAAAAAACCAATTGAGGCAGAGAGAGTCCCATCGTCATCCATAGCTGCTCCCATAAGAGTCGATGAAAATGAACGAACGTAATCATCCTTATCGCTGTCCTCAGCTATATCTGCAAGTATTTGAGGTTTTCAATCTCAATTTACTTATTAGAGACATTATTTTATTATTTTTGAAGCATTTAGCAAGTCTAACTCAGAAGTTTTATTCTCCATAAAATCTTCTAATAATTTTGAAAGGATAAGAATTTTTTCCGCAGGACCTGGCGCTGAATTCACAAAAGGGCTACCACACTTTTTGCTTGAGGATAGAAAATATATATCTGTACCATCTAACTGCCCATGATATCCTTCAAACTCTTTAGCATCATACCTGCTGTTTATTACAGCGAAATCTACTGCTTTTTTAATGTAATGTGCTGTGCTTTTAGATATTTTCTTTTTTATATCACTGGTAATTGGGGGTAGTTTCAAGTCTGGATTATCAGGAATGTCATAAAGTTGTATAGAGTGTCGGTCTGCATACTTGTTAAGTAAATACCAGACACTATCTTCTGATATTAAACGCTCTAATACGTGGCTTCCATCTGGCATTTTGTAGCCAATAATTGCCTGCTCATTTTTAAAGGAAGGCAATATATACATTAGAAAATCTATGTTTAATTTCTCTAAACCACCATTTATTTCGAAATGCCTATCTAAATTCTTGTGATAAATTTGAATTACTTTGCTCCTTCCGTAAATATAATCACATGGAACAAGTTGGCTAGGGGCCGCATGTGTTAATGTGCCTATGTTTGCCAATAAAAATATCGATAAAACAATTATTAAGTTATGCATAGACACGTTCTGATATCTCAAATTGGGTTTAGGGGCTGGTTCTGGAACTAGCTACCAAATAGACAGTCTTTTGTATTTACATATTAATCAAAACGACGCACGTAACTGCCCGTCCCTCTTCGGAGACCGGGTCGGCCCACGCGATATAGTCGACATTCGGTTAAAACAGCCTGCGGAAGGCCCTATTTTTACTTTTCACGCCCACTTTTAGCCACCAACAAGCAAGCTCTAAGGAACTCTCTTTTTGCCTATCTCCATCGCAAAGCGTTAATAATGCGCCATCTTTTATCAAGAACGGACTCACCATAAAACAAGCCATGGTCCGATCTCGTTGCTTAGAGCGTATATTTTGGGGTCCAAAAGATGGCGCTAAATCCATTTTTAGCACTTCTTGGAGCCTGTTCTTCCGCTATAACAAACATATCGCCTGATCTGACCCAACGCCGACATTTGAGATAAATGCACGATGAGCATATTCTCAAGTCTCCGGTTTACTCATTCCAATTAGTCACAAGTAGCAAGTAGAGTCAAGATGAGACTTGACCCCCTGGTTTTCTTGACCCCCTGGTTTTCTCTAAATCGGTGCTCAGCGTTATGCTTTCCTATCATAACGCTGAGTTAACCTGCCGCCCACCGAAATTTCTTCACGATAGCGCCACAGGGCTTCTTGCGGTCAGGTTTAACGTCTTGTTCGCTTATCTTTATTAATTTGCATGGAGTAATTGAAGTGAAATTGGTTTTACGAATTTCCATGCTTTTGAAGAATGTTCAGCTTGCCATAGATCATAGTTTTTTTGCAGATTTAACCATAAATCAGGGGAAGTATCGAAAGCTCGTGATAAACGGAGTGCCATATCTGGAGTCACAGCCCCCCTTTCATTTATAATTTTTGACAATGTCTTCCTTGAAATACCAAGGATTGATGACAACCCTGTAATTGTTAATGATAGAGGTTTCAAATAATCCTCTTTTATTATTAGACCTGGATGTGTTGGTTTTCTTTTTATTCGCTTCATATGGTCACCTCTCAATGATAATCGTCATAATCGACTATATATGCATCTCCATCACTAAACTCAAAGAACACCCTCCAGTTACCTGAAACATTAACAGAATATTGTCCTTTTTTGTCCGCTGTTAATTTATGTAAATTTGACCCTGGGTAATTCATGTCTTTTATATCATTAGCAGCATTGAGACGGTCCAATATTCTTGCAAGTCTAGACGCTTGCTCGGGTCGTATTCCTTTCTTTTTGCCACTATAAAAAAAGTCCTCTAGACCTTTGTGCTTAAATGATTTGATCATGAATTAATCGTAACCACAAAGGTTACAAATGTCAATGCCAGATGTTTTTCAATGTCAAAGTGAACGACCTAGCTAACTTGCCGCCCACTGAAATGTATCGCGACTAGCGCCGCCGCACTTCTTGCGGTCAAGTTGAGCGCCTGATTCGGCGATTTTTGCCGATTAATTCATTGATGGCTATGGATTAAATATATCCGTCCCCTTTTTTGAATTATCGTGGTCTGTCCCCCAATAATTCGATCTCGTTGCTTAGAGCGTTGTTTTTGGGGTCCAAAAAATGGCGCTAAATCCATTTTTAGCACTTCTTGGAGCCTGTTCTTTCGCTACAACAAACATATCGCCTGACCTGACCCAACGCCGACATTTGAGATAAATGCACGATGATCATATTCTCAAATCTCAGCTTTTCTCTTTTCAATAAGTTACGAGTAGCAAGTAAGGTCAAGATGAGATTTGACCCCTGGCTTGTTTCTAACGTCTATATGTGAGCAGGACCTGGACTTAAAAATAATTATTGATACCAACAAGTAGAAGCCAGAGTTTTTATTTTAATCTAAATATTAATTTGCTTAAAATATATTTTGAGCCTAAACTAATATTAGTTAACTTTATAAAAGTCTATATTTTTTTATATTAAAGTAATTTATAATTCAAAAATCTCATGTAAATTTAATAATTATTGTCAATGTTATTGTGGTCGGATGTTGTTGTAGCTACATAAAAAATAACTATGGAGACATTATGTTAGAATTTTATGCAAAAAGAAAGGATGTATCGACGCTGACTTTAAAAGAGGAAAATATGTTCATTTTTTATAGGAATATATTACTTTTAATAACCGGCTGGTTACTTATTTCTTTTTTTGCAACCGCATTCGTTCAGGCCGAATCGTACAAGTTTGCCGTTATCTGTGACACCCGCAGTGATTCCCCGTTAAAAACAGTCAATACTCAGACCACCTGACCTCGGAAGAATTAATTAAGATACCAGGTCGTATACCAAGCGCATATCAGTTCCTGGAAAAATGGTTCTAGTTTCGTTAAGTTCTCTGCATAATCTCATAATTACTCTTGCGCTGATTTTATTTGCTGGATTGTGTAGCTGTACCCGCAAGACCTTATTCTTCTCATCTGGTAAAAGATTTGCTTCCATAGTGTAGATGGACTGAACCTGAATCCGTGAGCTGTAGGTATGGATAGGTCGTTAACCCTTTGCCGGGGTATTTTTTCCGCTAATATTTAGGGTGGCCTGCTGATTTTAATCATATCTTCGTTATTGGCTCGATAGAATGATG